>JAOTWK010000207.1 GCA_029862935.1 Gemmatimonadota bacterium
TGGGTTTCAGCCGAGTGGAACCGAAGTGGACGAGTACAACGTCGTCTATGCGGAAGACCGGGCCAAGATCATGCAACAGGACCGGTCACTGTCTACCACGCTCGAGATTTTGGTCTCGCCCGAGGACGACGCCGAGCTCCGCCAACTGACGGTGACGAATCTCGAAAACCGCGATCGTGAGATCGATGTCACCTCCTACGCGGAGGTCGTGCTGGCCTCGCAGGCCGCCGATGAGGCACACCCCGCGTTCTCCAACCTCTTTGTGGAGACCGAATTCGTTCCTGGGCTGCAGACGCTGCTCGCCACACGGCGCCCACGATCGGCGGACGAGCCGCAAGTGTGGCTCGCCCATCTGGCGGCGATCGAGGGGGAGAGCGTCGGTCCGTGCCAATACGAGAGTGACCGCGCCAGCTTTCTGGGGCGCGGCCGAGGGATACGGACGCCGTTGTCGATATTCGAGAGCAAACCGCTCACGAACAGTGCGGGGACGATGCTCGATCCGATCGTGAGTCTGCGCTATCGGGTCGCGATCCCGCCTGACGGAACCGTCCGAATCGTCTTCACCACGTTGGTGGCGCCCTCTCGCCAAGAAGCGATCGATCTTGCGGCGAAGTACCGTGAGCCCGACACGTTCGAGCGAGAGAGCTCTCTCGCCTGGATGTATGCCCAGGTCCAGCTTCACCACCTCCAGATCACCCAGGACGAGGCGCATCTCTTCCAGCGCCTGGCCAATCGGATGCTGTACGACGATCGCACGTTGCGCACGGTCCCGGAGGATCTCGTCGCCAACCGTAGAGGGGCGCCGCGTCTCTGGCCCTACGGCATCTCAGGCGATCTGCCGATTGCGGTCGTGCGCGTGGAGCAGGAGGAAGAGCGCGATGTGGCGAGACAGCTGCTGCGGGCGCACGAGTACTGGCGTCTCAAGGGGATCTCCGCCGATCTGGTGATCGTCAATGCCAAAGGCGCATCCTACGCGCAGGATCTCCAGGAGTTCTTCGAAGCGATGGTGCGAGCAAGTCAGTCTGCACTAGGCGGGGAGACGGACGGGACTGGTGGCAACGTCTTCGTGCTGCGGGAGGACCTGTTGCCGGCAGAGGACCTGCTGCTGCTGCGTTCGGCGGCGCGTGTATTGATTCTGGCGAACAGGGGTACGCTCTCCGAGCAGGTGATCCGGCTGCAGCATGCGCGTCCCGGACCGGTGCCGCCGCGGCTCCGCGCGCCGCGGGGAGAAGCGAAGCCGGTTCTCCCGCCAACGCCCGATCTCCAGTACTTCAACGGGCTGGGAGGATTCACCGCAGACGGCCGCGAGTACGTGACGGTGCTGGGCCAGGGACAGTGGACGCCGGCGCCCTGGATCAACGTCGTGGCGAACCCGGTGTTCGGGTTTCAGGTTTCCGAGTCAGGCTCAGGCTCGACGTGGTCGGTCAACAGCCGCGAGAACAAGCTGACGCCCTGGTCGAACGATGCGGTCAGCGACACCCCGGGCGAAGTGTTCTACGTGCGCGATCTGGACAGCGATCTGATCTGGGGACCGACATGTCTGCCGATCCGCGAGGAATCTACGCCCTACGTCGTGCGGCACGGTCAGGGATACAGTCGTTTCGAGCACACGTCCCACGGCATCGCACTGGATCTGCTGCAGCTCGTTCCGCCACACGACCCCGTCAAGATCTCACGCCTCACACTGGTGAATCGGTCGAAGCGCAAACGTCGGCTGTCGGTGACGGCCTATGCGGAGTGGGTGCTGGGCGTCATGCGCAGTCGCTCGGCACCATACGTAGTCACCGAGATCGATCGAGAAACCGGTGCCACGTTCGCGTGCAACGCCTTCAACGGTGAGTTCGCGAGTCGGGTCGCCTTTGCGGATCTCGGTGGACGCCAGACGTCGTGGACCTGCGACCGCCTCGAGTTTCTGGGCCGCAATGCGAGCCTCGACCACCCGGCATCGCTCGAGCGGGGTGATAGGCTGTCGGGACAGGCCGGTGCCACACTCGATCCCTGCGCCGCCTTGCAGACAGAGATCGAGTTGGAGCCGGAAGAACGCGCCGCGGTGCTGTTTGTTCTTGGACAAGAGGAAACCCGCGAGCAGGCACGCGCGCTCGTGAGACGCTATCGCAAGAAGGATTGCGACGCGCTGCTCCGCGAAGTGCAAGAGCAGTGGAACACGGTACTCGGCTCGGTTCAGGTCAAGACGCCGGACCCGTCGATGGATGTGCTACTCAATCGCTGGCTCCTCCATCAGGCATTGTCCTGTCGCCTCTGGTCCCGGTCCGCCTTCTATCAGTCCGGAGGGGCATACGGATTCCGCGACCAGTTACAGGATGTCTTGGCGCTGTTGGTCACGCGGCCCGACATCGCCCGCGAGCACATCCTCCGTGCGGCCGCGCGACAGTTCCCGGAAGGAGACGTCCAGCATTGGTGGCATCCGCCGACGGGACGCGGCGTCCGGACGCGCATCTCCGACGATCGCCTCTGGCTGCCGTATGTCGTGGTGCGCTATCTGACGGTGACCGGCGATTGGTCGGTGCTGGACGAGATGGTCCCCTGGCTCGACGGACGACCACTCGAGTTGCACGAGCATGAGGCCTACTTCGAACCCGAGATTTCCGAACACCGATCGACCCTGTACGAGCATTGTGCCCGGGCGCTCAATCGCAGTCTCGAGGTGGGCAGTCATGGTCTTCCGCTGATCGGCGGAGGCGACTGGAACGATGGGATGAATCGTGTCGGCCGGGAGGGTCGTGGCGAGAGCGTGTGGTTGGGCTGGTTTCTCCATGTGAACTTGCGCGAGTTCGCAGACGTGGCCGACGGCCGCGGGGAAACCGCGCGTGCGGCGCGGTGGCGGGACGCTGCGGCAATGCTCGCGTCCGCAATAGATGAGCGAGCCTGGGACGGGGAGTGGTACGTGCGCGCCTTCTTCGACGACGGGACGCCGCTCGGATCGGCTGAGAACGACGAGTGCCAGATCGATTCGATTGCCCAGTCGTGGGCAATCCTGTCGGGCGCGGGCAATCCGGACCGCGGGCGTCAGGCGATGGAATCGGTGAGACGACGGCTCGTGCGGAAGGACGACCGGTTGCTGTTGCTCTTTGCGCCGCCGTTCGACCGGACACCTAGAGATCCCGGGTACATCAAAGGCTATCTGCCCGGGATCCGGGAAAACGGTGGGCAGTACACGCACGCCGCGATCTGGTCGGTGATGGCCTTCGCCCAGCTGGGCGAGGGAGACACGAGCTTCGAGCTCTTCAACCTGCTGAACCCGATTCACCATGCGAGCCGGCGGGCGAGTGCGTACCGGTACAAGGTGGAGCCCTACGTGGTCGCCGCAGATATCTACTCCGCGCGTGGGCACGTCGGACGCGGAGGATGGACGTGGTACACAGGTGCAGCGGGGTGGCTCTATCGCGCGGGACTCGAGTCGATCCTCGGATTCCGCAAGCGCGGTGCAACGCTCGCCATCGATCCGTGCATTCCTCGCGAGTGGAAGCGTTTCGAAATCAGCTATCGCCACGGGAACACGGCTTATCGGATCGAGGTGGAAAATCCGAACGGAGTGTGTCGCGGCGTTTCCAGCGTGAGTCTCGACGGCACTCCCTTAGAGCGGGGGGCGCTCGTCCCCCTGTCCAACGACGGGCGCGAACACCGGGTCGACGTCGTGCTCGGCTAGGTGCAGGGCGAGGACTGACCTCAGAGATTCCCAGTCAGGCGCCGCTCCGTATTCGGCAGTCAGCGAGCAGCCAGCGGCTCTCCTGGCGCAACGCGAATCCCATCGGATATTCGCACATCGTGAACGTCGAGTCCGGCATCGCCACGTACACGCGATACGGCTCGACCGTTTGGGCTTGCGGCTCCATCGCGATGGCACAGCCGCTCAGAACGAGCAACAGGAAGACCAGCCTCATACGTGAGCCTCCGAATCAAAACAGTTCGACGTGCATATGCGGCACGGACCCGCTGACGTGATCGCTGGAGAGCATGCTATGGAGTTCACCGTACCGCTGCCGTGCGTGACGTCACACTGCGACGCGCGCATCGCGGTGACACCTCGTGATGACTGGGGGAGGTGTGACGAACGGTACCTACGCACTACATGACGAATACCGAACACTAGACATGCAGGGCCGACATCGCGAGCATTTCAGTTCAGATTGCGTACGGTGTTGCCCGCACTGCTACACGGCGTCTCAATCACCGACGGACGTTTGACCGCATGAAGACTCGCGTGCACATTCGCGGGGCATTCGTTTCACCACGGCCACTCATGACAGGGAACAGACATGAAGGAGAGAATCGGCGTTGGACTCATCGGCTCGCAGTTCATCTCCACGATTCATGCGGGGGCGTTGCGATCGGTTGGCGACGCGGAGGTCATGGCGGTCATGTCACCGACTGCCGGACACGCCCGCGATTTTGCGAAGAAATACGACATCCCCCATCACTTCACTGCGCTCGATCAGTTGCTGGCCATGGACGACATCGATATGGTGGTCGTCGGTGTCCCCAACTTCTTGCACTGTGACATCACGCTCGCCGCGGCAAAGGCCGGCAAGCACGTGGTGATGGAGAAGCCACTGTGCATGAACTTGGCGGAAGCGGATCGCATGATCGAGGCCTGCAAAGAAGCCAAGGTCAAATTGATGTATGCGGAGGAACTGTGCTTCACCCCGAAATACGTGAGGCTGAAGGGCCTCTTGGATGAAGGCGCCCTGGGTAAGCCCGTCTTGCTCAAGCAATCCGAGAAGCATGATGGGCCACACGCGGATCACTTTTGGGACGTCGAGCGATCGGGTGGCGGGGTGACCATGGATATGGGATGCCACGCCATCGAGTTCTTCCGCTGGCTCAACGGCAGGAACCCCATCGCATCCGTCTATGCGCAGATGAGTACCAGTGTCCACACGACCAAGACCAAAGGCGATGACAACGCCATCATCATTCTCGAATTCGCGAATGGGGTCATGGCGGTCGCCGAAGAGAGCTGGACGAAGCTGGGCGGGATGGACGACCGCGCGGAGATCCACGGCTCGGAAGGCGTTGCGTACGCCGATGTGCTGCAAGGCAATTCAATCCAGACCTACAGCACGAAGGGCGTTGGGTATGCGGTCGAGAAGGCCGGCATCACCGCTGGGTGGAGCTTCACGATGTACGAAGAGATCTGGAACTACGGCTTCCCTCAGGAGTTCGAGCATTTCGTGCATTGCGTGAAATATGACGAGCAACCACTGGTGACGGGTGAGGACGGCCGCGCGGTGCTCGAGGCCATCTTCGCGGCGTACGAGTCCGCCGGCACTGGACGAAAGGTGATGTTGCCGTTCGAAACCGATGTCGATAAACCGTACAAACTCTGGAAGAAGTAGTGTGAACATCATCCACTGCAGCGACTACAAACACTTGAGCGCGCGCGCCGCTTCGCTCGTCATTACCGGAATCGAAAAGCGAAGAGATCTGTTGCTGTGTGCGACAAGCGGAAGCTCGCCGACCGGTGTCTACGACGAGTTAGCGAAGAGGGCTGAAGCAGACAAGGCGTTCTTCGACGCACTGAGGATCATCAAGGTGGACGAGTGGGGTGGGATCCCTGAGAATGACGCGGGATCGTCAGAGCTCTACTTGCGAACGCGGCTGTTGGGTCCATTGGGCATCCCACCGGAACGGTATATCTCCTTTGCCTCGAACCCGAAGGATCCTGCTCACGAGTGCGAGCGCATTGGCAGGGAGTTGGCGCAACGCGGACCGATCGATGTGTGCGTTCTGGGACTCGGCATCAATGGCCACCTGGGCTTCAATGAGCCAGGGCCGTTTCTGATTCCCCATTGTCACGTGGCGCAGCTATCAAAGGAATCCCGTCGCCACAGCATGGTGCGGTCCATGACGGGGCAGCCCCAGTTCGGGCTCACGCTCGGCATGCAGGAAATCCTGGCGTCGAAACGGATCGTGCTGCTGGTGGCCGGTGCCGGGAAGCGTGATGCAATTGCGGGGTTGCTGTCAGGAGAGGTGACGACGACCTTGCCGGCGTCATTTCTGTGGTTGCATCACCATGTCGACTGTCTGATCGATCAGAGCGTCCTGGCCGATCAGGGGCGTTGATCGCCAACGCGGACGAGCGTCGTTAGCTGATTCAGCTGTTCTCCCCCAAGAACGTCTCGACCTGCTCCAGCATTGGGGCGTCCAACACGCCACGCTCACCGGTCACGACCAGCGCCGCGACCGCGTTTCCGAAGCGGATGGCCTGTACGGCCGGCCACTGCTGCTGGGCGCCGTACAAGGAAGCCGACATTGAACGCGTCGCCGGCTCCGACTGAGAGGTTGGCACGCCCAGTGCCGCCAGCACGTAGGCGCTTGTTGCCACCATTGCCCCCCATCAGCAGCCGTGCGGGACTCTCGGTGAAGACCACGTTCCCGGCGGTGAAGCCGTCGCCGCCGGGATTGGCGAATGACTCGAGACTCAGGATGAGCAGGTCGGCGGTCGTCGTCCC
>JAOTWK010000208.1 GCA_029862935.1 Gemmatimonadota bacterium
TTGACAAACGCATTCGAGAAACCGAACTCGTTCTCGATGGTCCGTCCACCAGGCGGGATGGTGCCGCCACTTGCCGTCCCAATTGCCTCTTCCGCTTCCGCCCACGTATCGCTCGTGCCGGGCTCGTACACGATATCGATCCCGAACGTCGTGGGGCCCGCAACCTTTGCGACCCCGACGCCGATGTCGAAGGCCGTGCTGTGACCCGGGTCCCTCGGGATGTTCATGATCTCGTAATTCGGGATCTTGGGGTGGTCTTTCCAATTGCCCGTGAGCGTGCCACCCACCCTCCACCCATGCCGCCCAATCGGTTGCACATAGCCCACGTGCAAACCCCATGTGTCTGTCTTGTCGACGTTGGCCTCGACTCGCGTGCGTTGCTCCCAAATCCAGTTGAGCGAGTCCACCACCACCCAATCGACATAGGTCACGTCGTGCTGCATATCGAAGCGCCGATAGAGGGCCACCGCCTCTAGGGTGCGCTCGCCTGCAAAGGTCTTGGTCAGCCCCAAACGAAGATCCTGGAGATCCCCCGACTGGTCGATGCTCGATGCCATGGCATAGAGGTGTTCGACGCCATCAATGGCGTTCAGATCGGCGAAGAACCCCGACGCCGCGACGTTCAGGTCTCCCGGCAAGCGGGTGCCAATTGTCAAGAACCCGTACTTGTTGGTTGCTGATCGCTGGCTGAGCGCGTTGGGCGGGAGAATCGCAACATCCCACAGCGGCACGGGGCCGAAGAAAACATCTCCGCGCTTGATCTGCTGCAGCGCCACCATGCCACCGCCGAAGATGCGACCACCGAACAGTGCGCCGGCCGAGAGGGCGCCAGCGCTCCCCGCGTTGTTACTCACGTCGTAGTACACGGGGGCGGCGAATACGTGAGCCTGACCCAGCCGTCCTCCTTTGGCGGGATTCACAAATGGATCCAGCACCGCGTCATCGAGAGCGATGCTCACTCCACCCATCCCGAGATTGTGTGACGGGAACAAGAGAAACTGATCCCCGGCCGCTACCGGAACCGTTTTGAGCGAGATCAGCTGAGCCTGCGCCGAAACGGACAGCGCCGCTACCAGAGCGATCCCGCTCAGCGTCGGGCGCCACCCCACACATGAAGGCTTCATGGTCGTACTCCTCCTTGGGTTCCGTGGACGGATACCGACGGGGCGCGTAGACTTCCAACGACCTATGTCGTCGACAGCGGATACCCCAAATACCCGACTGCCTGCGCTCTCGTCACACGGGAATTGTGCGACCGGTCGTGACGCCGGGACCCTGTGATGGGTATGCGTGTTGAAGAGGGCGAGAGCGACGCCGCTCTGGTCCGCCGGACCTTGGCTGGTGACTCGGACGCCTTTACCGGACTCGTCCGACGCTATCAGGACCGGCTGGGCCGGTATGCCGTGCGCATGCTGGGAGAGACGGCGGATGCCGAGGAAGCGCTCCAGGACACGTTCGTGCGTGCCTATCGGTCGCTCGCACGGTGTGATCCTGAACGGTTTGGCGCGTGGATCTACGGGATTCTCGTCAACCGGTGTCGCACCCTCGGCGCGCAACGGGCTCGGCGGCGGAAGCTCGTGGTCGGTGACGCCTCCGCCGTGGAGCGAGCCTCGGTCGCGCATTCCGAGGACCGTGAGGCATGGCGTGAGGCCATCGAGTGGGCGCTCGCACAGATCTCGCCGGCAAACCGGGAGGCGTTCTTGTTGAAACACGTGGAAGATCTGAGCTACGACGAAATGACCGAGGTGACCGGCGCGAGCGTGTCCGCACTCAAGATGCGCGTGTCGCGTGCCCGCGAGGAACTACGAAGATTGTTGGCGGAGCAGACGCATGGCTGAGCGCGACGATCGTCTTGATCGGGCTATCGAGTTGCTGCGCGAGCCCGTCTCGTTGCGGTCGGATCTCGAGCAGCGCATCATGGCGGAGGTCGAGGCAGCACCGCCCCCGAGAGCCTGGGCTCGGCCGCTGTGGTCGGCGCTGGAATGGATGCGCCGCGGCCGACCGGTCACTGTGAGCCCCTTGGGAGGGCTGGCGCTGGCAGCCGGTGTGGCCGCAATCCTCGTTGTCGGACGCTGGTCGGTTGGCCCCGAGCGCGGCCCGGCGGCAGCGGAAGATGGGGCCTCAGTGGTACAGTTCGTCATTCATGCGCCGGCCGCGCGCTCGGTCTCCCTGGTGGGGGATTTCAACGATTGGAGCCAGCAGGCGACGCCCATGCAAGAGGCCCGAGGCGCTGGCGTATGGACGGTCACACTACCTTTGGATCCGGGGCGGTATCGGTACGCGTTCCTGCTCGACGAGAACACTTGGGTGAGCGACCCCTCTGCACCTCGAGCGTTGGACGATGAGTTCGGACCGCCCAGCTCCGTTGTGACGATCGGAGGATCATGAGCGCGCGACGAGTACTCGGCTGGTGTTGCTTCCTGTTTGTGGCGTTGGCCACCGGCGAGCTGAGCGCCCAGGAGCCTCGCCTGGTGGACCGCGTTCCGGCCGCCGTACGCAGCCAAGTCGACGCGGTCGTCGACAGTGCTCGGGCAGCGGGGCTTCCGGCTGAGGCGCTGATCGATCGAGCGTTGGAAGGCGCAAGTAAGGGTGCTGACGGCCAACGCATTCTGGCGGCTGTGCGCCGCTTGTGGCTGGAACTCAGCGCCGCGCGTGACGCACTGGGCAGCGGCTCGACCGCGGCGGAGGTCGTGGCGGGAGCCAGCGCTCTGCGCGCCGGCGCGACGGGTGGAGACCTGACGCACCTACGGGCCCAACGCCCACGGCAATCACTCACGGTTGCCGCGGCGGTGCTCGCCGACCTGGTCGCCGTCGGTGTTCCGATCGACACGGCCGTTATCGCGGTGCTGGCGCTCGCCGAGGACGCCGACGACACGGAGTACATCGCGTTCCGCAGGAACGTCGAGCGCGACATCGCGCGGGGTGCCTCCCCAGTCGCCGCCCTCGGCGTGCGCTTGGATGCGGCCGCGGAGCTGTTGGGCACGGATCGCGCGCCACCCTCACCTCGCAAACCGTAGAGATCGACCGCGCGGTGCTGCACCGCTGCCTGATCGCCGCGGGTGTGGCCTCCGTGCTCGGCGCCGCCGACGGCCGCCCGATGGCCGCACAGGTGACCGGGAATTTGGACCTCGGAGCCTCGTGGGTGGACTACGAGGGATTCCTCGGGTCGGGCGCGATCCACCTGAGCCCCACCCTGCACGTCGACCTCACCCGCTTCTCCGTCGGCGCGACTGGCACCCTCGTCGTGTTCGAGACCGGCAACAGCATTGTGCAGGGGCTCGGTGCGGTGAGTTGGCGGACCCCCGCCCTGGGGATGCTCCGCGGCGAGTTGTCCGGCACCGCAGGCGCAAACAAATACGAGGGATCAGCCACCTTCAGCCACGCGCTCGCGCGCGCCCGCGCCCATCTCGTCAGGGGGCGGAGCGGCGGCTGGCTTGGTCTCGCAGCTGGCCACTCGTCATTCGACGCCACGTCGGGTACCCCATACCAGCTGGAGGTTGGGCTCTGGACCGTGCAGTCCGGTGTGGCGCTCAGTGGATTGGCGACGCGAACGTGGTTCGAGGATGCGACGTATGCGGACATCGTAGGATCGGCGCGCTGGACAGACGCGTCCCTCGACCTCCGCGGCTCAGTTGGCCTGCGCACGTGGAGCGCCGCCGGTACTGACGGGCTGTACGGCGAGCTCCTGGCAGAGATCCCCATCTGGGGCCGCATAGCGGCCTTGGTGAGTGGAGGCCGCTACCCGCCGGATCCCGTGCGAGGTGTGCTTGCCGCGAACTACGCGAGTGTCGGTGTGCGGATCAGCGCACTGAGGACCACGCAGCCGCCGACGATCGCCGGGTTACGAGCAACGGTCTGGGACTCCGTACCATCGAGCCGCTCGACGATCGAGCTCGTCGGGTGGGACGGCGGAGCCTACACTGTCCGCGTCCAAGCGAACGCGGAATCGGTCGAGCTCGCCGCCGACTTCACGGATTGGAATCCCCTCAGTCTCACCCGCACAGCAGCCGACACGTGGGAGATTCGTCTTCCCATCCCCGCAGGGGTGCACCGTGTGAACGTGCGCTTTGACGGTGGGGCGTGGAGAGCCCCGGGTGGCCTTCGTGCCGCGATGGACGAGTTTGGCGGGGAGGTCGGCATCCTGATCGTCCCGGACCGATAGACCAGGGACCCCTATCTGGGATCAGCCTGCCAAAAAGCGACGGCGATCACACCGGTTCCAGCGGGCTGACTACATTATTGGCGTCGTGTCTGAGACTGCGAACGAGCGCGAGACCGGCGCTAAGCTGACGCGCGCCCTCGGGTCGGGCTATCAAGTCCGGCGGATGGTCGGCCGTGGAGGCTTTGCCGAGGTCTACGAAGTGTGGGACCGAGAGCTGGAGCGCCGCTTGGCCATCAAGGTGCTCCGGCCCGACATCGCGTGGACGGCAGGGATGGTGCAGCGCTTCAAGCAGGAGACGCGGGCCGTCGCCAAGCTGCAGCACCCGAACATCCTCCCGATCCACTTCGTGGGCGAGGGTGAGGATCTCGTCTACTACGCGATGCCATACGTCGAAGGCCAGTCGCTGGGCGACCAGTTGAGGACTACCGGTGCCCTGTCACCGGCTGAGGCGCTGGACATCATGGTGCCGATCCTCGAAGCACTGCAGCATGCCCATCAGCAGGGCCTAGTCCATCGTGATATCAAGCCGGACAACATCATGATCGACACGGCAACAGGCCGGCCGCTCCTCGTCGACTTCGGCATCGCCAAGCGGCTCGACACCGAAGGCGGGCTCACGCAGACCGGCTTCGTGGTCGGCACCCCGTATTACATGAGCCCCGAACAGGCTCTGGGTCAATCGAACCTGGACGCGCGGTCCGATTTGTATGCGTTTGGCGCGGTCCTGTTCCAGATGGTCACGGGAAGCCCGCCGTTCGACGGCGACTCGTCACAGGAAATCGTGGGCAAGCACCTGGCCGATCCCCCACCGGAAGCCAGTCAGGTCAACGCGCAGGTCCCGAACTGGATGTCCCAAGTCATCATCCGCTGTCTCGCCAAGACGCCCGACGAGCGATACCAGTCCGCGGCCCACGTCGCGCAGGCACTGACGTCGAGCCCGCAGGCCACACCAACCCTGGCAGCCGACCAGCCCGCCGCGCTGGACTCGTCCCCGGAAGCGGTCGACCCCGCAGCCGCCACCGAGCTCGTCCCCAGTGAGGAGCGCCGCAGTGCCGCCATGCCGGTCCCGCGCCGGCGGCGGGTGGCGTTGATTGGCCTACCGCTCTTGGCACTTCTTTCCCTTGCTGCCGCGTGGGCGTTGCGGCCTCGCCTGTTACTCGAAAACCGTCTAGTCGAGCCGATCATGGTGAATGCGGGCGGGACAGAGTACCGAGTCGAGCCTGTCACGAAGATCCGGATTCCCCTGCGGGGAGGCGGGCGGCAGGACGTGGTCTGGACTATGGAGCAGCCCCTGAACTCGATGGGCGAGGCGCTGGGAACCGAGGTGTTCGGCGCCCTGACCTTGGAGCGATCGTGGGGACCCGAGCGACGGGTCGCCAACGCGAGCCCTGCCGAGCGCACGTATTTCGCACCACTCATCACGAACAACACGGGACGACCGCTGAACGTCACGGTGAACGCCGGGACCGGCGCAGCCATCCGTTGCGCCTGTACGATTCCTGCGGATGCGATCCGCGCACACGTCGGGTACTACCCGTTGTATCAAAACTCCACGGTCCGTGTCTCGGACGCGGAGGGTCGATCGGCGATGTTCACCGACCTCGGGGCGGAAGTCGACCCGAGCTCTGGGGTTGTCGGCCTCCGATTCGAAGCACAGGACCTCCGCTAGGCGCACGGCCGTGCTTACCCGCTGCGTGTGGACCCACACTCTCTTGGCCCTATGACTGACCCGAGCTCTAATACCTCGCCATCGACCATGCGCTCTTGGGAGCACGCCGTTGCACGCGTGCTCAACGCGCTGCGGCTCGACAGCGTCCGCAGTAAGATCCTGATCTTCGCGTTGCTGGCGACGCTCATTCCGGCGCTCAGCACGGCTGTGTTGTCCTACGTCCAGAACAAGCGCGCACTCACCGAAAAGCTGAACGACGAGCTGGTCGGCATAGGCTCGCAGGCGGCCCGGGAGATCGACCTCTGGGTGAAAGAGCGGTTCTACGACGCGCGTGTGTTTGCCAACTCGTTCGAGGTGACCGAGAACCTGGAACGTGTCGCGGGCCCAGGTGGCACCGCACGTCTCGAAGCCGTGAGCAGGATCAACGACTACCTTCGCTCGGTGCAAGCGCGGTTCCCGGACTATGCCGAGCTTTCAGTGCTGGATCGTTCCGGCCGCGTGGTGGCTCTGAGTGGTGGCGAATCGGCCGACATCAGCCACACCGGCGACTGGCTGTCCGATGTCCAACGCCGAACGGAGACCTTGGGCGATCCATTCTGGGACGAAGCGCTGGCGCAACCC
>JAOTWK010000209.1 GCA_029862935.1 Gemmatimonadota bacterium
TGTTCGCCCGCACTATCAAGGACCTGGTCTGTCGCTACCACACGATGCGTGGCCGATCGGTGACGCGCATCGCGGGATGGGACACCCACGGACTGCCAGTAGAAATCGAGGTCGAGAAGGCGCTTCAAATCAGCGGCAAGGCCGATATCGAGCAGTTGGGCGTGGCCGAGTTCAACGCGCGCTGCAGGGAGAGCGTGTTCCGCTACAAGTCCGAGTGGGAGACGTTGTCGGAGCGCATCGGCTATTGGCTGGACTACACGCGGCCGTACGTGACCTATACCAAGGACTACATCGAAACCGTGTGGTGGCTGCTCAAGCAGCTTCACGATCGCGAGCGACTCTACCGCGGCCACAAGGTGCTGCCATATTGCCCGCGTTGTGGGACGGCGCTTTCCAGCCACGAGCTCGCCCAGGGCTACGCCACTCACCGCAGTCCGTCCATTCACGCGCTGTTTCGCCTCGTCGGTGATGCTGAGCGCTACCTACTTGTATGGACCACGACGCCGTGGACGCTCCCATCCAACGTGGCGATCGCCGTCCATCCCGATTTTCGCTACGTCGAGCATGAGGTCGACGGCAAGCGGATCATCGCCGAAGAGGTGATCGCCGGGCAACGCGTGGTGCCCGGGGCGACCGGGGGCGAGCCGCTCAACTCGTTTCCCCGCGTGGCCGCGCATGCGGGCCACGAGCTCGTCGGGCTGCCGTATGAGCAGCTGGTGAGTGCGGTCCAGCTCGATCCCGCGCGCGCATTTCGAGTCGTTGCCGGTGACTTCGTCACGAATGAAGAGGGCACGGGGCTCGTGCATATCGCGCCGGCGTTTGGCGCCGACGACTACGCCACAGGCCAGCGCGAAGACCTCGCCTTTGTCAATCCCGTGGATGCCTCAGGTCGGTTTGTCGCGACGGATTGGGATGAGATCAACGGGCGCACCGTGTTCGAAGCCAATCCGATCATCGCGCAGCGTCTCGATCGGGAAGGGAAGGTCTTCGGCCGGTATCAACCGGAAGGGTACGAACACACGTATCCCTTCTGCTGGCGCTGTGATTCGCCGCTGATCTATTACGCGCGGGAATCCTGGTTCGTGCGTACCACCGACTACCGGGATCGGATGCTGGCCATCAACCACGACGTGTCGTGGTACCCGCCGGAGGTGGGTGACGGACGTTTCGGGGAGTGGCTCGAGAACAACGTCGACTGGGCGCTCTCCCGGGATCGTTACTGGGGGACGCCGCTACCGGTGTGGATTTGCGACGCACACGACGAGCACCGGGTCGTGGTCGGATCGTATGCGGAACTCGCTGAGCGTTTGGGACGTAGCCTCCCGGATGACTTCGATCCGCACAAGCCCTTCATCGACGACTACACGTTCGGTTGCTCGGTACGCGGGTGTGCCGGGACGATGCGCCGAGTGCCCGAGGTGATCGACGCATGGTTCGACTCGGGCGCCATGCCTTACGCGCAGTGGCACTACCCGTTCGAGCATGGTACAGACTTCGAGCGACATTTCCCGGCTGACTTCATTTGTGAAGGTCTGGACCAGACCCGGGGATGGTTCTACTCGCTGTTGGCGATCGCGGCGGGGGTGTCCGATAGTCCGGCCTATCGCCACGTCGTGGTGAATGGGCTCGTGTTGGACGCTGACGGCAGGAAGATGTCGAAGCGTGTCGGCAACGTGGTGGATCCGTGGGAGGCGGTGCGGCAGTTCGGTGCCGACGCGGTGCGGCTGTACCTTCTTGCGTCGAGCCAGGTGTGGCTGCCGAAGCGTTTCGATGCAAGCGCGGTGCGGGAGGTCGCGTCGGGCTTTCTCAACCGGTTGCGCAACACCTATGGCTTCTTTGCGCTGTACGCGGAAGACTGGGTCCCCACGGATGCGCCTCCGGTTGCCGGACGTCCCCTCGTCGACCGGTGGCTCCTCAGTCGGCTGGATGCTGTAACGGCGGAGGTGGGTCGGGCGTGGACGTCGTACGACGTGACGGCGGGCGTACGGGTAATAATGGATTTCTGCGATCACGAGCTGTCCAACTGGTACGTGCGCGTCAATCGACGGCGCTTCTGGGCTCCTGATGCCAAGGCAGATCCTGCGGCGCTCGCAACGCTGCACGAAACGTTGGTAACGGTCACCCGCCTACTGGCCCCCGCGGCGCCTTTCGTGAGCGATGCCGTGCACCGCCGACTGACTGGAGAGCCTGCGCATGTCGCGCGGTTTCCCGAGGATGCGGCAAGAGGAGCACCGGAGCTCGATGCCGCCATGGATGCGGTGCGTCGTCTTGCCTCCCTCGCGCGCGCGACCCGCGAAGAGGCCGGGTTGAAGGTGCGTCAGCCCCTCGGCTGCATGCGTGTGGCGGTGCCGGCGTCGGTGCTGGGTCCTGCGTTCGAGTCATTTCTTGAGATCTTGCGGGCGGAAGTGAACGTCAAGACCGTCGAAGTGGTCGGTTCGGACGTGGAGTTGGTGCGTCTGCGCGGCAAGCCAAACTTCCGATCCCTTGGGAAGACCTACGGTCGCGAGACACCGCAAGCCGCCAAGGCAGCGGAGACGCTAAATGGTGAGGCGTTGCGTCGTTTGGAACAGGGAGAGTCTGTAGCCACGACCGTGAACGAGCGGACGTTCGAGTTCCAACCTGACGACATCGTGGTCGAACGCGACGTCGTGACAGACTGGTTGGTGCAGAGCGATGGTCCGATCGTGGTTGCACTGGACCCGAGAATCAGCGAGGCGTTGCGGCAAGAGGGCTTGGCGCGGGAGATCGTCAACCGGGTCCAGAGACTACGCAAAGAGGCGGGATACGATTACAATACTCGGATCGTTTTGGGCATTGCCGGCAGTGATGAGCTGGCGGCGGCAGCAGAGGCGTTCCGCGCCGTCATTCAAGACGAAACGCTGGCGCGCCGTCTGGACATCGGTTCGGAGGCTGCCAGCCCCGATGTCCGAGAAGACGTCAGCATCGACGGACGGCAAACGGTGCTCTCTGTTCGGCGGTGGAGCTCGGAGACGGGGTGATGAACGGACACATGAACGCCGTAGAATTGGATTGGTTATGAAGAAGAAGCAGCTTTCCCATCTCGAGACCCGATTGCTCGAGGAGCGCGGACGCGTCATGAAGGAGCTCGGGTACTACGACGAGCAATTCAGCGGGACACTGCAATCGTCTGACGGCGATCTGTCCTCGTATTCCTTCCACATGGCGGACCAAGGAACCGACGCCATGGAGCGCGAGAAGCAGTTCCTCTTTGCGTCGAAAGAAGGACGCTATCTCTGGCACGTCAACGAGGCGTTGCGCCGGTTGTACTCAAGTCCAGAGGACTTCGGGAAATGCCATGAGTGCGGCGAGGACATTGGCTTCGATCGTCTCGATGCGCTCCCGCATGCACGCCTTTGCATCAAGTGCAAGGCGAAAGAGGAAGATGGAAAACAGGAATAAGTGGATCCCGTTCTGGGGAGTGGTGGCCGCGGTCATCGTCATCGATTTCATCACCAAACGGATTGCGGTGGCCTGGCTCAGCACGGGCGCCGTACGCGTATGGGGTGACTGGCTCGCGCTCCGTCTCGTGTACAATCCGGGAGCCGCCTTTGGGATCCACGTGGGCGACCAATCGCGGTGGGTCTTCATGGTGCTGGCCCTGATTGCGTTGGTGGTGCTGGGCGCGATGGTTCGCCACACGCATTCGTCCCAATGGTTTCGGCTCACGGCGCTGGCCCTCGTGTGCGGTGGCGCTGTCGGGAACCTGATCGACCGCGTGCGCAGCTCGCAGGGTGTGGTGGACTTCATCGACGTCTTCATTGGTCCTGTTCATTGGCCCACGTTCAATGTTGCGGATATGGCCGTGAGTTGTGGGGCCATCGCCCTCGCGGTGGTGTTGTGGCATGAAGGGCACGCTGAACAGAGGCTCGCCCCAGAGCGAGAGCAGGCCGACCCCGCAGAGGCCTGAGCGCATTCCTGACGCAGCCTTCGCCTTTACCGTATGCGTCGAGGCGACCGAGCGACTCGATCGTTTTCTCGCCGACCAACTTGCCCTCTCTCGAACCCACGTAGGTCGCCTGATCGCGGACGGCGCCGTGCGCGTGAACGGAGAGCGGGCGAGAGCCTCCCGGCGCCTGTCACGAGGTGACGAAGTGCACGTGCGGGGGTTCGCTGACGACCGGCCCTTGTCGTTTCTGGTGCCTCGAGCGCGTCCACTGCGTATCGTCTACGAGGACGATGCATTGATGGTGCTGGACAAGCCGGCGGGACTGGTTGTCCATCCGGCCCCTGGGCACTGGGATGACACCCTCGTCAACGCCCTGGTGGCGCGCGGGACGCCGCTGTCGGACGGCGCCACCGGTCGACCGGGCATCGTGCATCGGCTGGACAAAGACACGTCGGGGCTCTTGATCGTGGCGAAGACCGACGAGGCCCACCGAGTCCTGGCGCGATCGCTCGGACAGCGAAAGATCGAGCGGGTGTACGCGGCGCTCGTCTGGGGACACGTCCGTTCGCCGCTGGAGATCGACGCACCCATTGCACGGCACCCGAAGGATCGGAAACGCATGATGGTGCTCGCCACTGGACGTAACGCCAAGAGCCTCGTGGAGCCGGTGGCACAGTTCGGCACATGCGACCTGATCCGCGTGCGCATCGTCACGGGACGCACACACCAGATTCGTGTACACTTGGCGCATGTCGGGCACCCGGTAGTGGGTGACCCGGTGTACCATCACGGCGGATCCCGACGCGTGACGGGCGGGCAGCGTCCGGTGGCGCAGACCATCGAGACGGCCGCGTTGCGTCAAGCGTTGCATGCCGCACTGCTCCGCTTCGCCCACCCCGTGACTCGTGAGACGATCGAGTGTCGCAGCGAATGGCCCGCCGATCTTCTGCCTGTTCTTGTGGCTGCCAGCAACGAGGATTTGCTTGCTGGCGCGAAACCGCTCGAATATCTTGGTTTCTTCGAGTGACCAGTGAGCGCATTACACGAAGGTTGCACGCTTCGGCGACCGATCACCCTGCTGGGTCGTGCTTCGATGTGCATGAATAGCACGGCTGGTGGCGAGCTGGTGATTGCCTTCCTCGGCTTCTCTATGCCTCGAATCTGACCACCGTCCACCCAATGGCTGTCGCCACCGTCTCCGAGCGCGATCGTGTGATCTTGCGGTCATTTGCCGGCCGCATCGACCCCAGTGACGCCAGCGCCCACAACAATCTGGGCGTGCTGTACTTCCGCCGCGGTCTCGTGGACGAGGCGGTCGAGCAATTCGGGCGTGCGCTCGCGCTCGATCCGAGGCTCGGGGTCGCACGCCGAAACCTGGAGATTACCCACCAGCGCTCTGGCTTCTACGACCGTCGCATTGCGGAACTGAGCGAAACGCTCAGGACCGCGCCGGATGACACGGACACTCGGTGGGAACTTGCCGAGGTCTATCGGGCACTGCACCGCTTCGACGCCGCTGCGGACGAGCTCCAGGCCTTGGTCGCTCGAGATCCCGCGCGCGTCGATGCCCTCGCGGCCTTGGGACAAGCCGAACACGGTCGCGGCAAGCCCGACAGGGCGATCGAGTGGCTCGAGCGTGCGAAGGGCCTCGATCCGGAGAATGCGGCGGTCCACTTGCAGGTTGGGCAGGTCTTGCACGAGCGCGGGGATACGAACGCAGCACTCGTCGCACTGACCCGGGCGACCGAGCTCGACCGTGACAATGGGGACGCCCACCAGCAACTCGCGTTCGTGTTGGGTGAATTGGGCCGCCACGATGACGCGCGCGCAGCGACCCGACGAGCCATCGCGCTCAATCCCTCCCTCACCAATCCCAACGCGAACCTCGCGCTCGAGCAAGACGAAGGTGGGCAACGCCGCTCGGCAGCAATCGAAGCCGTCACCGAACCCACGACCGCACTGGCGCATTATCATCTCGGACTCGCGTTTCGCAGACGGAAGCGTTATAACGCAGCCCTTCGAGAATTCCGGCTCGCGCTCGAGGCTGGTGATGACCGCCGACTCGTGCTGCCAGCCGTGGCGGAGCTGCATCTGCTCAAGCGGGACCACGCGACAGCGTTGGAGGCCTATGGCCGACTGACCCACGAGATGCCGGAGGTCGCGAAGCTGTGGAACGAGCGCGGGATCGTGCTGCATCAACTCGGACGCTTCGACGAAGCCGTCGCCTCGTACCGGCGAGCCCTCATGTTAGACCCCCGCCATGTGTACGCGATGAACAATCTGGGCGTGACATTGGCGTATGCTGGCGATCCGGTGCTGGCCGTCACCGCGGTGCGAGACGCCATCCGCATGGCGCCCGATGATCATCTCGCCCCCGTGAACCTGGGATTGCTCCTGCTGAAGCTCCGTCGCTTCGAACTGGCCATGGAAGCGCTACGCCGGGTGGTGGATGCAGCACCTCAACACGCGGTGGCCTGGAATGGCATCGGACTCGTGCTGACAGAACTCGGAAGGCACGAGGACGCCCGGCAC
>JAOTWK010000210.1 GCA_029862935.1 Gemmatimonadota bacterium
ACCATCGTTGTCATACAAACCAAAGTCGACGGTCACATCGACGGAATCGAGCGCCTCAACCAAGTACTCGCCGATTCGCGTGCCACCACCCAGACCATACGAGGTTCCGACGACCTCGCCACGCGTCAGGCTGGTGCGCACCCAGTCAGCGACGTTTCCCGTGACGGCCAGGCGGCCACCCGACACTTCGTCATAGAACTCGGCAAGTGTCCCGTTGGCGTAGGGCCCGGTGAAGTACACGCGTGCCAAGTCATCTGCCGTGAAGAGTGGTTCCGGAGAATCGGCGTGCAACGCCTGCACGACCATGATCTTGAGCTCGCCTTCGAGCGCCGCACCGCGCGCTGCTGCGTCGGCGGCCTTGTTCACCCAGGCGGGTGTGAGTGTGAAGAAGTCGGGCTGCGCCTGTATGAGCTCGAAATAGGCGGCGGGTAGTGTCCGGCCCGCAGCCGCAGCGGTGAATTCAATGTCCTGGGCAGCCAGTGCGATGGATGTAACCGCGAAGAGAGATGTGAGCGCGACAGTGAGCCGAGGAGTCGTCATGGTGCGACCCCTGTGAACTCGACGCGATAACCGCGCAGCGGCACCCGCAACTCATTGGCACCGTCGGCCACCTCAATGATCCGCACGTCGGGTGCTTCACCAAGGTCATCGAGGGTGAGCGTGAATTGGATGTTCCCGGGATTGGTGAGGACGATCACGACACGCGTCACGCCTTCACTCGCGTGGGTGAAAACTTGACTGCCACTCGGGGCCGTCACACCGAGGAACGTTCCCTCGAGTTCGAGCACAACGGCGCCCTCGAGACCGTTGGGCGAGATGACGCTCGCGTCGAAGGAGCGGTAGAGCGGCTCCGTCCCGCAGCCCATCACCGAAGCTAGGAGCACCAGTACCAGGCCGGCGACAGGTAACGCGCGCGGATGCCACATAAGGAATACCTCCGTCTGTAATCTACTGATCAGGAGGGGCAGGAGGGGCAGCTGAAAGCTGACAGCTGAAGGCTGATGGCACCGCTCTGTGAGCCCCATCACGGTGAAGTCACCATCCAATCAGCTATGAACTAACGAGTTACAGAGGAACCCGACGCGCACTGTGCAACACCGCCGCCCTGCGACGTCATTGTGGGTAGACCCGAGACGAGACGAGACCATTCGTGCGACTGCTGTACCTCGCGGGCATCACGTACCTCGCGTTGAGCGTGTTCGCGTTGATCCGCGGGCCGGCGGTCGCGTTCGATCCCACCGGAACCGTGTACCTGACGACCGGGGATCCCAGCGCGGATGGCGGCACCTGGTTCGGCCAGGCGCGGGCGCACTGCAACACCCTCGAGGTGGAGACCATACACCGGCAGATGCCACCACCCACGTCATTGGGCGGAGTCGGGTACAGCGCTGCCTGCTGGGCGCTGGCTGGACGGATCGACGAGGCGAGGAGTCAGATCCTGACCCTCAACGGCGACGACCAGTGGAAAGCCGTCGGCATCGTGTTCGCGATTGGCCACCCTATTGCCGACATGGGTGACGACCGCTCCGCAGGACCGATCATGGAGCTCGTGGTCGAATTCTGGCCCAATCATTACCAAGCGTTGTATCACGCGGGCGCGGCACGTTTCGCACTCGGCGACTTCGAGGCAGCCGAGCAGCACCTGCGGGAGTTCTTGATGTATTACGACAATGACGATGGCTGGACCCGCAGTGCCAAGCGGATGCTCGGGGAGATCGAATCGCCATGAGCGACGCGCCAGCTACGCAATGCGTGCTCTGCGGCGAAGCTGAGCCGCTCGGCCTCGCCGTGTGCCCCGCATGCGGTGGCATTGCCCAGGCGGTGAGCGATACACTCATCTTCGTCAAGCCAACCGAGACCGGCCACGACAAGCGTCGAACACGAGACGCACTCGAGCCGCTGCTTGCAGGCCGCGCACACCGCGCGGAACGAGACCTCGTGGCTGCTGGTCACCGAGCGTTGATTCGAGTGCCCGGGAACGCCGCTCCGGCCGTGGTTCAGCGCCTTGCGCACCATGAGGTCCCGGCCGTCGCGCGCGCCGCGCGCACCGTGTGGACGTCGGCTCCGCTCCCATTCTATTTGCTGCTGAGTTCCATCGTGCTCGTGGGGCTGTGGGCCGGTCGCATGAGCGATCCGCTGCTTCTCTGGACGAGTCCGCTCATGGCATTGCTCCTCCTGCTGGCGGCACACGTCCGGATGCGCGACCCGGCCATCCCGAGCCCACGTGGTCGCTCCGTGCTCCCACGCCCGTTGAACAAACTTGCAATCACCACGCTGTCCCGATTGCCGGACGACGAGACTCGCACCTTCCTGGCCAACCTGGTGCGATCCGCCGAGCCGGTCTACCGGGCACTCAAACACACGAGCGTCGCAGGCGCGCGCGCGGCGGACGTCGAACAACTTGTGACTCTTGCATGCCGCGCAGCGGTAGACCTGTCAGATCTCGACAAAGGTCTCGCATTGGTTGGCGACGATCCCGGCCTCGAACGCGCTATTGAACTTCGCGACCGCCTAGCACAGCGGTTTCGCCAGGGCATCGGTGTGCTGCACAAACTTCGCGCAGAAACCGTCGATGCCGACCCGGTTCGGGCAGAACTCGCTGAACTCGTCGAAGCGCTCGACGCCGAAGCCGAGGCGTTCGCGGCGGCGCGGCAGGAGATGAGCTCGCTGCTTGAAGGGACACAATCAGTGGGGGCAGGAGAGGCAGAGGGGTAGCTGAAGGCTGATAGCTGATGGCTCCAAAGCGGCAGATCGACAGCATCCCCATCGCCTGCTCATCGCCCTCCATCGTCGCCGACCGTCTTCGTCCGTCTTCGTCCGTCTTCAACTGTGTCTCCTCAACTCCCACAACTCAGCGCGGAAGAACGAAGAGCTATTACCCTTTCCGTTGCGAATAGGAAACGACACAACCGGTTGGGCAGTGTTCAGCGCCGGGTGGCATCATCACAAGACCATATCTTGCAACATCTTATACGTTATCGCGCGACTCCGCCGGCTTGGTCCAGAAATTGCGATCAGTTCTTCAGAACAAGTCATACGCCTTGTCAACCAGTCAGCCCTATTCTCGAGCGGACCATGAATGTAAGAACGCAGGTTGAACGCTACATCGCCGAGCTGACGAACACCCAAGACATTGACCCGTCGGTGAACCTCTTCGAGAGCGGACATCTCACCTCGCTCGACGCACTCGAGCTGCTTTCGTTTATCGAGACAACCTTCGAGATCTCGATCTTGGGAGACGATATCAGCGTGGAGAATTTGGGATCGATCGACTCGATCGTCCGCTACGTGGAAGGGGCCAAGCAGCTGGCGTAGGCTGTTGGGTGATCCCCGTTCACGATCTTCTGCGCCGTTCTGCAGCGGAGCGCCCCTCTAAGGAGGCGGTCGCATGCGGGGCAACTCGGCTTAGCTACTCCGCGCTGAACGACGGGTCCGAGGCTGTGGCCCGCTTTCTCACGGCCCATGGTGTGGCGCGAGGCGACCGGGTGGGAATCTTCACTGCGAAGAGCGCCGAGGAGACTATCGCGCTGTTCGGCATCTTGAAGTCGGGTGCGGCATTCGTTCACATAAACCCGTTCTACCGCGAGGCGCATCTCCGACACGTCATCGCCGACTGCGGTCTCAAAGCCATCTTCATCGATGACTCTCGCTGGCGCATCTTCGCCGCTGCCTATCCTGAGCGATGCCCGGTTGAGTTGGTCGTGTCGCTGTCAGCAGCGACACCGAGTCGATCGCTACCCAATGGTCACACCCCTGAAACGCTCGAGGACATCTGTCGCACCTTTGCTCATGATGGGGAACTCCCTACGACCCTGGCCCCCGACGATGTCGCTGCGATCGTGTACACCTCCGGCTCCACCGGAATGCCGAAAGGCATTGTCGTTACGCACCAGATCTTCCACGACGCGACGGTACATTCTGCTGCCGTTCTCGGGAACACGTCGGAAGACCGATTGATCTCGGTGACACCACTGTCGTTCGATGGCGCATTGAGTCAACTGTTCACCGCAATACTCGTGGGTGGCACATTGGTTCAGCAACAATCCGTGCTCCACGGCGACGTGGTCAAAGCCCTGCAAGGAGAGCGGGTCACCGGTGTGCATGCAATGCCGTCGTTTTGGCGCACGCTCCTGCACCCCCGGTCGCCGTTTTCCACACAGAGCTTCCCCAGCTTGCGCTATGTGTCGATCATCGGTGAGGCGACACCGAAGACGGTGCTCGTCCGCCTACGTGCCATCCTTCCGGATTGCCACTTTTACATGATGTACGGCACTACTGAGGCATTCCGCTCTACCTACCTGCCGCCTCAGGATCTCGATCGCAAGGAGGGATCCGCCGGGATTCCGTTTCCAGGCGTGAAGATCTCCATCGTTCGAGAGGACGGAACGCGCTGTCCACCTGGCGAGGTGGGCATGATCGTCCACCAGGGCAGCTTCGTGTCGCCGGGATATTGGAACCACGCAGCTCTCACCGCGGCCACGTTCCGGGACGACGGACTGTACACCGGCGACTTGGGTCGAGTGGACCAGGATGGATATCTGTACGTCGTGGGCCGGGACGATGGACTCATCAAGACAATGGGGTTCCGAGTCAGTCCCGAAGAAGTGGAGAATTGCCTGTTCGAAATCGAGGGCATCAGCGAGGCGGTCGTGGTAGCGGTCACAGACCCTGATGGCGCGACCACCCTGAAAGCCGTCCTGGTGTGTGACGGAGAATCACCCCCGTCCACGCATGACGTGCGTCGGCACTGCCGCGATCGTTTGCCGCACTACATGGTGCCGACCTCCGTCGAATTCCGGGCTGCGTTGCCGAAGACCACGAGCAACAAGATCAGTCGCACAGCCGTTCATTGAGCCGCAACGAAAGGGATTGCTCCATGCGCCGTTGTACTCGCTGCACACTACCTGAGACGTTCCCAGGGATTACCTTCGCCGCCGATGGGACATGCTCGGTGTGCGCCGAATTCGCCGAGCGGGACCAGTTCATACCCTCGTTGAAGCGGCTGCGAGCCCAGTTTGATCAGCTCGTCGCAAAGGCCAAGGCGTCCGACTGCCACTACCATGCCTTGGTGGCGTACTCGGGCGGGAAAGACAGCACCTACCTCTGCTACCTGTTGAAGAAAGACTACGGTCTCAACATCCTGGCCTTCACACTCGACAACGGCTTCATCAGCCGCCAGACGTTCTCCAATATGGCGCGGGTGATGGACAACCTCGGCATCGATCACGTGGTCACCCGACCCCGATTCGACCTGGCCAAGGAGGTGTTCTCCACCAGCGCCAATTCGGACATCTATCCTCAGTCGCTGCTCAAGTGCGGAAGCTCCGTGTGCGTTTCGTGCATTCGCATGGTCACCAACTTGTCGCTGCGTTCCGCGCTGGAGAAGCACATCCCGCTCATCATGCTGGGTAACAGTCCGGGTCAGCTTATTCAGTCGGAGAAGGAGATCATCTACCAGGACAATCGGATTCCGTGGGAGCTGAAGCAGAAGCTCTTCCAGCCGCTCGCCGACAAAGTCGGGAAGGAAGTGTACCACTACGTGATGCTAGAGCGAGAACAATATCAGCGGTCGGATTTCCCGTACACCGTCAATCCGTTTCCCATCATCGGATATGACGAGAAGATCATCTATGAGACCATCGAACAGCTCGGCTGGCGGCGTCCGGCTGACGTGGATGCGTGCTCGACAAACTGCCAGTTGAACTCGTACGGCATCGTCAAGCACATCGAGCGACACAACTTCCACCCATATGACTACGAGATTGCCATGCTCGTGCGGCTCGACAAGATCACGCGAGAAGAAGCGTTGCGTCGCCTGGAGAGTTCCACCGAGCGGCTGGTGCAGCTGGCCAGCGCCGTATCGGACAAGCTCGACTAACTGCCGATGTGTGGAATCTGCGGGATCTATCACTTCGATAAGCGCCAGGCCGTGCAACCGGAGCTGCTGGACCGAATGGCCCAGTCCATGGTGCACCGCGGCCCCGACGGTGCTGGTGCATACTACGACTCGTTCGTCGGCTTGGGACACCGCCGGCTGTCCATCATCGACCTGGACGGCGGTCAGCAACCAATGAGCAACGAGACCAGCTCAGTCTGGATCTCATTCAACGGCGAAATCTACAACTACCTCGAACTGCAACGAGACTTGGCTGCGCGCGGGCATCAGTTTCGCACGAAGAGCGACACCGAGGTCATCGTTCACGCCTACGAGGAGTTTGGTGTGGACTGCGTGCATCGCCTCAACGGCATGTTCGCCTTCGCGATCTGGGACTCGTCTCGCCAACGCCTATTCTTGGCCCGCGACCATTTAGGGATCAAGCCGCTTTACTACACGGTGACCGACAACGCCTTTGTATTCGCTTCGGAGATCAAGGCGCTCCTCGAGTTTCCCGATGTGCCTCGGGCCGTCGATCTCGACGCCGTACCGGAGT
>JAOTWK010000211.1 GCA_029862935.1 Gemmatimonadota bacterium
GAGCCCATCGCCCATCAATCGCCGTTGTAGTCCATCGCCCTGCCGCGTCAGCGGCACATCCCTACCGTCGGAGCACTTGACGCTGCCTTGACGCAGCAGACGCATCGTACCGCCAGGAACCAGCAGGAGGTTGGCACCGATGCGTTGGATGACGGCAATTCCTGTCGCGCTGCAACTCGCCGCTGCGAGCACCGCGCTCGGACAGGACGCGACGTACTCCCTCTACCCCGGCTCGGTATTGCGCATCACCGTCGCGAATGGGGACTACGTCAGTGGAGCGCTGTTCAGGTCCGATAAGCAGGGGATCGTTGTGCGGCGCGACGGCGACACGGTGCGGGTCGCTTGGGGGGAAGTGCAGCGCCTCGAAATCGCGCGAGCCCGCCGTTCTGCCACTCCTATAAGGAAGGGCGCTACCGTCGGAGCCGTGATTGGCCTCCTCGCAGGCGCTGGGAGCGCCCTCTTCTGCTCGTCCTTTTCAGTAATGGGCAGTCGTCCCGATCCGTGTCCAGAAGCGATACCCCTCGGTCTCGTGGCTGGGTTGGCTGTCGGGTCCGCAGTAGGCGCAGTGATCGGGGGCGCTTCCCGGAAAGGCCAATGGAAGGAAATCCCGCTCGGCCGGATCCGTGCGAGCCTGATGCCACGGCCTGACGGTGTTGGCCTTCGGGCACGCATCACGTTCTAGCCTCGCGAAGGAGGTCTCTCGAGGGCCCGCTCAGTCCTCGACGGCCTCGAGAACACCAACCTCAAGTACAGAGACACGTTTGACTGGACAACATACTCGGCGTCGGGGGGAGTCGGCCGCTCGCGCGGCCTCAGGGTCGCACCGCGTCAAATCCCACCGTCCCGATTGCGAGAGAGCGGCTCAGCACGGGCCGCTCTTCGCCCGTGCTCATTGGCTCCTGCCCAGGAGGACCAGGCCGTATTCCGACGACAGCGCGATCCGGCCGTCGACAACCGTGCCGGTCGCTCCCGAGTAGGCATCCACCATCTCGGTGCCATCGGGAAACAGTCCGAAGACCGGGATGGTCTTGGAGCCTTCCCCCTGGTCCATCGCCACGAGCACGCGGTCGACGAGATCGTCAGTCTCGAGCGTGCGGCTGAAGATGTACGGGTCCGCTTGGAGCCGGCGATGCGTGCCCGCCCCCACGGCCGGGTGCGTCCGTCGAAATCGGCCGAGCTTCTGCCAATGGTCCAGGATCTCGGCGGTCGGCCCTCCTCGCTCGAGGTCCTGCCAATTCATGACGGAGCGGAGGGTGGCGTCGCCTTGCGCGCCCTCGGCCTTGAGCGGCCGGGCCAGCTCGTCCCCGTAGTAGATCTGGGCGCCGCCCGGGGCGAGGAGGAGGCGCGTCCCCGCACCGACGGGATCCGCTCGGTCGGGGTCGTACGGCGCCCCGTCATCGTGCGAGCTGATGTAGTTGAGGATCGCGAGTCCCCGGAGCTCCCCGTCGCCGAGCGCAGCCGAATACCGCGCGAACAGATCGTCCATCGACCCCGCGGCGTCCCGCTTGAAGCCGAAGTTGATGAGGCCGTCGTAGCCGTAGTCGAAAAAATCCACGGTTCGGTCCCCGAAGTCGAAGTCCCGTCCGTGGTCCAGTTCGTAGTTGTACACCTCTCCCATCATGTAGAACGGGAGGTCGTCCAGGACCTGGTCCGGATGGGCCTCCTTCCAGTCCGCGAAGGCTTGCTCCGCTTCGCGCTTCAGTGCGGCGCTGACCGCCTCTTCAATGTGCTTGGCGGTGTCCATCCGGTAGCCGTCGAACCCGAACTCGCGCACCCAGTCCGTCAGCCACTTGATGATGTAATAGCGCGGCGCTCGGGGATGACCGGTGCGCTCGAAGAAGTCGTCGAGTTCGGCCAGTTCCTGGTCCAGGCGGCCCTCTTCCTGCCATGTCTCGGTCAGCAGTCGAGGAAGCTCCACGGGATCGTCACGGTCGGTGAGGATGTCCGGGAGGTTGGCGACGAGGGTGCAGTCCACGGTCGTGGCATAATCCCGATAGACGCATCGCGGACCGGTGCGGACCCACTCGTCAGGCCACTGGGGATCCTCGGGTGTCACCGGCCCGGTGTGGTTGAGCACGGCGTCCATCAGCACGCGGATGCCGCGCCGGTGCGCCGCGTCCACGAGCGACCGCAGGTCCTCCGCGGTGCCGAGTGCAGGTTCCACGGCAGTCCAGTCGCGGGTCCAGTAGCCGTGGAATCCGTACGTCTTCCCTGTGCCCTCGTCGACGCTCCCATGGATTTGTTGCACGAAGGGTGTCAGCCAGAGGGCATCGACGCCGAGGGCATCGAAGTATCCCTCCTCGAGCTTCCGGAGCACGCCGACAAGATCCCCACCCTGGAAGCTGCGCAGCACCGCGCCATCCTGCGCACGGCCCAGGGCACGGTCATTCGTGGGATCGCCGTTGTGAAATCGATCGGTGAGAAGGAAGTAGACCGTGGCACTGTTCCAGAATACCTCCGGCATCGCGACCTCGGCCGATGCGTTGGGGCCGGGAGCCCGGCCGCACGCCGCAAGCAAGAAAGCGGCGAGGCCAACGAGCGCCATGGCACGGATCACAATCCTCATGGTCAAACCGCGCTTTTCACGGTGAACACAAGATCTGGACAAACAGCTTGACGCTATGGTCGAGATGCTGCCTGCGGAGTCCGCCCGACAGCCTTCAGGGAAATCCACTGAGGCAGAACCGATCGATCGTCCTCTACCGTCTTTGACCGTCTTCGACCGTCGTGCCGTACTATCGTCTCCGTCGTCCGACACCGTGGCTCGGTCCTACCCCACTCCCCTACGGTCTCTGCAACGTGATGTTCATCGCATCGTCGATCGAGAGCCGGTAACCGGCGTCCGGATCCGTGAGATTCCATCGCATTCTCTTGAACTCCATCTCCGGAATGCCGTATTGCGCACGGAACGCGCTCACGAACTCGCTCGGTTCGGTCACACCGTAGTCGAGCAGGATTCCCACCGTCGTGTACTGGAACTTGAAGTAGGTGACCTCGCCGCTCTCGGCGTACTGGACTTCGATCTTGTTGCCCATGCCGCCGAATTCGCGATCCAGCATGATGAGATCCCTGAACTCCGCACTCTCGATCGACATGAACGGCGCGACCTCACTCGCCTTCATGGTCTCGTACAGCTGGCGCATTTCGCTCTTGGGCATCCCCAAGTAGAAGCCCTTGATCGTGAGCCCTTCGCTGACCGGCGCGTCCTTCTGGGCCTCGAGAGTCCCGGCAAGCAACGCCACGCCAACGAGAGCCAGCAGCACGACGGTTCCCTTGCGTCTCATGTGCCCCTCCTCCACGTCGTCTTGAAGGGCAGCGGCAGGGCGGCAGTGATCATCGCTACTGTCCAGTTTCTATCTTGGACTCAATCGCCTTGACGCCAGGGATCTGCGACACCAGTTCACTGACCCTTTGCGCTTCGGCGACAAACCGTACGTTCGCCGTGATGGTCACGACACCGTCATCGGCTTCGATGCCGATCCTCTCGTCGGAAATTCCTCGATCCAGGCCCATCTTCGCGCGAATCTGGCTGGCGATGACCAGATCGTCCACGATCTTCTGGGACTGCGGGGTTGTCCGGAAATCACGATCAGCCGCCTCCGCAATGATGGCGCAAGCACCGTGAATCGGGATGTGTTCGAGATTGATCGCAAGGTCGACGGTTGCAGGATCGTTGATGTCGACACCATGGACCCATTTGACCCACCGCTCCAACGCTTGGTCTGACTGCGTGATGTACTGCACGGCCTTCTCGCGCGTCATGTTGCAGCGATCCATCACGGCGGCGACGCGGTCCTCCATCCTAGCCACGAGCCTGACGCGCAGTTGGTGCGGAATCCCTTTGAGCAGCAAGTGCCCTGACTCTCCGTGGTAGACCACGTTGTCGCTCTGAAAGGCCTTGGCCAAGGTTGCTCGGACGCAGGAGACGAAGTGCCGCCTGCCCAGCCCGCGGCCCTCGAGGAACTTCGGGGCGTGCTTGAGAGCCGACTCCAGCTGGCTCTCCAACGCCCCAAACTGCTCGGCGGTGTGGGCCAGCAGTTCCTCTCGGGACAGGAGTCGATAGCCCAGATCTTCACTGAGGCGTTCTGCCAGAACCTCGATGCCGCTGTAGGACCCCCGAGTTATGGAAACGATCGCCATTGCGGTCCTCCTGTCGCTGGGGGCAGGACGGCCCCTTCGAACGAGCTCCTGTAACCGAACGCTCCTTACAGGACCTCCACCAATATTACCAACAGGACCTTACGGGGCGCATGGGTGCATTCCCTTGTTGCTGCAGTCCCCACGTGGCCTTCCATGGAGTAACGTCGATCGGTGGTCATTCCGATGCCAACTCCGCAATGGTCGTTTCCTACCTCACCGTTCGCGTCGGAGATCGCGAACCTCACGAGCCAGTCTCGAGCAGCGGCGTCCCCATCACGCGATGGCTACTGGATGTTCGCGCCTATGGCGATCACGGTCACGAACCCACCAATGATCACCAGTGGTATCCCGACGGCCAGTCCTGTCTTCACGCCTGAAAGTCTTCGCACCTTAATGTCCTGCACATCGGCAAGAGCAAGCGCGGCAGATGTGTTCCTACGCGGGTGCGTCCCGACAAGGCTGTCCCCGCGTACCGTCCATTGTACCAGCTCGATCCGTTGGCCATCTACGGTTGTCACCCTGATCAGGTCGGGCTGCTGCGCCTGAAGGACAGGGCCGACGGGAGCTGCTTTCCACGAGTAGCAGCCCACGAGGTGGACCGAGAGTACGAGTGCTGCCATGGAGCGTCGGAAGTGCCGAGCAGCTCTCCGCATTGGGGCCTCCCGCAGGAGTACGCGCTGTGGTGACGTGGGCCGGCGATCATACGCCTGCGCTAAGTGACCGTCAAGCACGCCCAGCCGGAGCGGCTGCGGCAGCATCGAGATATGGTCGAGAGACGGGCGCAGGGCCGTCGACCGCCTACCTCCGCAGACCGATCCTGTCGAGGAGGCTCACGAACCGTGCGTCGGTGTGCAGGCGGCGAAACATGGGTCGGACCTGCAGCCACACGAGATCGGCGGACCGAACATCGAACCCGCGGTCGAGCAACTCGAACGCCGCGTCGTCGTCGCGAAGCCCTGCGTAGATCTGTGCCATCAACGACGGAGAGACGAATCGTTGCTCACTAAGACGTTTCAGCTCATCGAGCAGCGCGAGCGCCGCGGTGTCCTCGCCAGCGATGGCACGCGCATGGCCGAGTGCCGCACGGATCTCGGGGCTGTTGCCTGAAAGTCGCCCCGCCGTTTCGAACGACGCAATGGCGTCGTCGAGCTCGCCCACTTGCGTCAACGCCATGCCCAGAAAATAGTGCGCGATTGCGAACGCAGGGTCCTTTTGCAGCGTGCTCCGTAGCTCGGATACCGCTTGGTCGTACCGCTCGGCGTAGAGCGAGATCAATCCCAAGCTCCCGTCGATCGCCAGGGAAAGGGGGTCAGCCTGCTTGGCCTGAAAGATCTGCTGGGCGGCCTCCGCAAACCGGCGCTGCGGCACGAGCAGGTTCGTCGCATACCACTGCCGCGCGGTTGGATGCTGCGGGTCGAGCTCGATCGCCCGCCGAAACGCCTCCTCCGCCCCGTTCCAATTCCACTCGTACATCGCTTCGACCACACCGACGGCCGCACGGGCTTGGGCGAGCGCGTCATCCAACTCGAGCGCCGCGAGCGCGTCGGCCTTCGCGTGCATCATCACGGCCTTGGGTTCCGCCAGACCGTACGCGCCCAACACGACGTAACAATCGGCTCGTGCAGCGTACGCCCGGGCGAACATCGGATCGCGCTCGATCGCCTGATCCAGTAACTGGACTGCGCTCTTCACGGCCGTCTCGGTACGACGGTTCCATTCATACCGGCCCTTCAAGAACAGCTCATAGGCCTGCGGATCCCGCGTCGCAGGCGCTGCGGGTGCCTCCGCGGCAACCAGTTTGCCGCGAAGCACCTCGGCAATGGTGCTGGAGATATCATCCTGAATGGCAAACACGTCGCCGTGCGTTCGGTCGTAGCGGTCCGACCAGAGACGATAGCCGTTAGCGGCGTCGATCAGCTGCGCTGATATCCTGATCTGATCGCCTGCCCGTCGCACGCTTCCTTCGAGTACGGTCTTCACGCCGAGCCGGTTACCGATGACCCGAGCATCCTCATTACGTCCCTTGAAGGCGAAGGCGGAACTGCGCGCGACGACCCGAAGGCCCTCGACCTTCCCAAGGGCGTTCATCAACTCCTCGCTAATCCCGTCGCTGAAGAAATCGTCCTCGGCGTCGTGACTCATGTTGACGAAGGGCAGCACGGCAATCGACGGCGCGGTCGTCGGCGCAGACACGACAGGGGCGACCGCCGTCTCGGAGATCTGCCCGGTCGCAGCCAGAGAGAGTGCGTCGGTGAATTCGGCACACGTCGCGAAACGT
>JAOTWK010000212.1 GCA_029862935.1 Gemmatimonadota bacterium
TTCCGCGACGACGACTTCGGGGGCAGGGGGCGGCATTGGGGCGGCGGCCTGCTGGGGTTCCACCACCGCGGTGGCACAGGCTGCGGCGAGGGGCGCGAGCACGACGAGGCTCGCGTAGTGCATGACTCTCTTGGGCATCAGCTTCCTCTCTGGACTCATGGCGTGCGTGAAATGGGCTTCGCTGTTACTCGCGTGTCGAGTTCTGCCGGGAGGAGACTCACACTGCGGGCCGAAAAAACGAGCCTAAAGATACGACAACGCCCGCTCCAGCGTGAGGCCGGAGCGGGCGTCGACTTGTGGGGCGAAGCTGCTCAGTGACTCTTGATGACTGGCGTCAAATTGATCTTCCCGGAACCCGTCGCCACGACGTTCTTGAACGTCGCATCCGGATCGAACAGGATATTCACCTCAGTGGGGTCACCCAGGTCGTCCGCCAGGACGGAGAACACGGCATCGGTCTTGAGTCCGGACTGCGCGCCCGAGGGCACGGTGACCTCATGCGGCTCGGCGGCCGCGTACACTTGCTGGCCGACGGAGACATCCTCACCGAAGCTCACCAGCGCACCAGCTACGATCATCCGCACCTTCCGATAGTCGCCGACCGCGACTTCTCCCGCGGCGATGACGATGGGGGGGTCGGCTTCGATGGGAAGCGCCATGAGGTTGAGTGTCACTGGTTCCGGTAATTCGAGCCAGATCCACATGGTGTCATCCGGGTCCTCGTCCGGATCGCCATCCATCGGATCGCCGTCCATGGGCTCGGCCGGCAGGAAGCCGATCCTGGTCACGGTCACCAACAGCTCCGTTACCAAGGACGGGTCTACCCTTCCCTGACTGCCATTGGCCGACAGGAAGACTGCAAACTCGGACGTCGCAGCGGGTGAGGACGCTGCCTGCTGCATGGTGACCTCGACCTGCCCCGAGGTGCCGTCGAGACCGGCCCCGTCGGCACAGGCTGTCGCCACTGCAACGGCCGTCATCGCTGCCATCACGCCAAATCGTCGCTGCGTCATGCTGAGATCTCCTGATGTGAGCCGCAAATTGAATTCGGGTGCCTTGTCCTAGGACTCGGCAAGGCGAAAAAAGGTAACGCACAGCCGGGCCCGGCGGCCTCAGCGCACGAGATGGAGACGGCCCTGCCGCTCGAGTACCCAGCGCATCGTCCCGTCCGGCGTGAGTTCCGCATCCTCCTCCAGCATCATTCGTACCTGCTGGCCGTCCCATTCCGGCACGCTGGAAGTCACCTGGAGCTCGATCGAGTGCCAGGTGGAGGCCCGGAGCAAGACGTCACCCCGGCCCGGTACGCCATCCTGGCGATCCCACAGCCCGATCAACGGTCCCGCACCGTGGCCGTGCTCCCCGATCGGGTGTGTATAGACGGTGCCGTCGATCCCCTTGACCCGCATCGCGGCAAGCGATGACGCCAAGATCGCATTGCCTGTTCGCCCGGGGCGCATCTCCGCCATCACGACGTCCTGCAGCTGGTTGGCCGTCTCGAGCGCTCGCACGAGGCCCTCGGGCGGCGCTGTTTCGCCCTCTCGCAGCACGTACCCCATGTGCTGGGTGTCCGTGTTGAGACGCATCGCCGTGATGCCGAAGTCGCAGTGCAGCACATCCCCCGGCAGGATGACCGGGGCCACGGAGTCGCGCATGTCGGTGCCGTGCCGCTGAACGTCGACCGATGGCTGGAACCACGTGCCCAGCCCCAAGTCATTCACCCGCTGCCGAAACCACCAGACGACGTCGTCCGTGGTCGTGACACCCGGGGTGATCACCTCGTTGGAGAACGCCGTCGTGATGGTCTCGTGCACCAGCTCCTGCATGCGCCGGTACACGGGATTCATAGCAGGGACGCGAATGGCCAGGTAATCCAGGGCCAACGTTTCCGCACGGCGGAACTCGCCGACGTATCCGGCACCCAACGCCTCCATCAGTTGCTCCCATTCGCCGAGCGTCAGACCGTCGGCGAAGTTATGGGTGTTGGAGATGTTGAGGGCGATCGTGCGTGGGGTTCGCTCGCGAATGACTTGCGCCACGACCTGCCACTGGTCCTTGCCCCAAAACTCCCGTGGGCGTCCGTCAGGGGCTGGCTCCGTCCCCCGCACCACCTCATACACTCCGCCCTGGGAAGATCCGCCGATGGCGATGCGGTCGACGCCACCTTCCTCGCCGCGATCGTGAAACACGTAGACCGTGCGTCGGCGAGCGGCGAACGTGGTGGGGGCCACGAGTGCGGGAAACACCGGGTCCTCGTTGTACTCCCGCATTGGAATGACCCACATCTCGACGTCGTGCTCGCGCATGAGGCGTGGCAGGACCACCCCCAACCGGGTCTGCAGCCACTCTTGCTGGAGCACGGCCTGTTCCCGAAGGGTGCCGAACGGCCGCTCGGGTAAAGCCTGCTGGGCGGTCACCGGGGTGGTGGCGAAGGCGACCAGGGTGAGGGAGATAAGCGTGCGCGTCATAGTCGATCACTCATATGGCGGTTGGGGTGTCAAGTTACGAGACCGGCGCTCGACGGACCACGTGGGGCGGTGCTCACCCAGGCCCACCTCGCTCTCGGGAGCATTGGCACGCCCCCGGGCTCACCTGGTGCCCATCTGGCAGGCAGGCCTGTAACTCTGACGTACCAAACGGCTTAGCCCAGCCAGAACTCTGCCTTCCTGGCAAACTTCTGTGGCATCCCGGTTGCCTTATTCACGCGCGGCCGACGGAGCGTGGGGCTTCGTCGATGAACTGAGAACGGAAGTTTTCACAGAATCAAATCCAGGAGGAAGACCCATGTTGTACCCGACCGTAGTTCGGCGGCAAACGCCCAATCTGTGGGATGAGATGTTCAATATCCGGAGTGAGTTCGATCGGCTTCTGGGTCGCACGGATACCCAAGTGGGTGCGGGCTGGTGCCCGGTTGTGGATGTGCATGAGACCGAGGACGCGCTCATCCTGCAGGCTGAGTTGCCCGGTTTGAAGGCGGACGATGTGAGCCTCAGCGTCGAGAACGGCGTGCTCACAATCAGCGGCGAGAAGAAGCAGCAGTTCGAAGAGGGTAAGGAAGGGACGGAATACCACCTGGTCGAGCGGCGCTACGGCCATTTCGAGCGTCGGTTCACGCTGCCCCGCACAGTCGATCCGGAGCGGGTCGTTGCGGACTTCTCGGACGGGATTCTCCGAATCACCCTTGCCAAGGCTGAGACCGCGAAGCCGCGGCGGATCGAGATCAAGTCACGCGCCAAATAGCGGCGTGACGTTGGTCCAGTGAGCAGGGAGCCCGGCCATCTCGCCGGGCTCCTTTGCTATGCGGGATGGGTGGCCGGCGGGTGTGGGAGTGGGAGAAAGAGCATCGCAAATGGGGCTCTCCGACGGTATCATTCGCCGACGGGACTTTCGTACTACGCCATGGCGAACTCCGTATTCATTGCGCTCAGCGAGCCGTTCATTTGGCTCGGGGTCGACGCGACCCTCAAGGAGACGTCCGGCTTCGAGGTCGTGGGACACACGGACGAGATCGCTCAGATCGGTCCGCAGCTGACCGCCCTTCACCCCGACGTACTCATTCTCGATTCGCGATTTCAGCAGCGCGACAGCGCCCTGATGCCCGCGATCATGCAGCAGGATCCCGAGTGTAAGGTCCTCGTGATGGTGGATCACACCGACGAGGAATGCACGGTGCGCAAGCTCCTGGCCGGTCCCCGGGAGCGCTGGCCCGGCGAGGAGATGCTCAAGAACCTGAGGGAGTGCTGTCTCTTGGCACTGCGCGAATCGGCGAAAGGCTGCCTTCCCAAGGCGTCGTCTCCGGAACGCGCGGCGCCTCACCGCTCGAGAGCTCGATGTGATTGGCCACTTGGTCGAAGGGCTGAGCAACAAGGAGATCGCTGGGCGGCTCGGGCTCAGTGAGCAGACCGTGAAGAACCACATTGCCCGGATCAGGGACAAGGTGGACGCACGGAATCGTGTCGAGTTGGTCCTCTGCGCCGTACGCGAGCGTCTGGCCTGAGCCAAACGCTCGCGCGGCGCTCCACGGAGGGCCACAATCGCCCGAAGGTACCCGCCAAAAGGGTACTTTCGGTCAGCTGATAAGTTCTTGTTGGCTAGGAGCTTAGGAGGTGTTTCGGCGGCCCCCGGTTGCGCTCGGTTTTGGGGGTCGGTTTCGCGACCCGCGAGCGCGTGTGACGGGCTCGATGATGGTGCGGACCGAAGGGCTCCGCGCGAGTTCGTCGATCCCCGTTCGCATCTTCCTCGACCAGCTGGGGAACTGTTCGATCGGTACGCCGGGAAGATTCACTGGATCGGTTTCGCCAGCGAGGTCATCGAGCGAGACGCCGACGAGTGGTGCCGGCGTCTTTGCCAAGAACGCATGGACGGCGCGAGCGAGGTCCACCGTATCAACGGACGCATCGTGAGCATGTAGCAGGCCGTCGAGTTGCAGCCTTCTCGTGAGTGCTCGGCGATCCCGTGCACGCAGCGCAAGCGCGTTGCGGTAAGCATCGTCGCTGCCGTACGCGCCGGCGCGCTGCCGCAATTCGAGATCGCGCGCCTTCCAGTAACCCGCGAGGGGGGGCTGGTCGTGGGTGTGGGCGGCGACCAGGGCCCGGTTGGAGTACGCGCGTGCCCGGCGGAACGTGCCACGTGGGGTACGCTCGAAATAGAGCACCCGGGAGGAGAGAATTCCCCAGCGGTGGAGCAATGCCTGAAAGCCGCGAGGGACCGTTCCGAGGTCTTCGCCGACCACCACCGTCTCGTTGCGCTGGCTCTCGAGTGCGAGTATCCCGAGCAAATCCGCAGCGCGCTGAGCCACATAGGCGCCGGCCACACCCGGTGCGGCGGACGGGATCCAGAACTGTCGGAACAGTCCCATCATATGGTCGATCCGTAGCGCGCTGGCGTAACGCATGTTCGCGCGCACCAGGCGGATCCAGAACTCGTACGCCTGCCTCTTGAGCTGCACCGGCGAGAGCGGGCAGAGTCCCCAGTCCTGGCCGCCGGGGGCGAACTCGTCTGGAGGGGCACCCAGGTGCGCGCCGCGTACGAACAGATCCTGGTGCTGCCACGCGTCACTCCCGCCGGGGCTCGAGCCCAGTGGCATGTCAAGCAATAATCCCACCGAGAGGTGAGACTCGGCCGCGGTAGCGGTGTTGCGAACTTGCGTGTCGAGCTCGAACTGCAGCCAGCGGTGGAAGTCGATTTCGCTCAGCTGCTCCTGTTGGAATCGACGCACCGTCTGCGAGTGGGGATCGCGGTACCGTGCTGGCCACGACGTCCACCGGTCGGAGGTGTGGCGCTCGTCGAGGGCGCGAAACGTCGCGTATCCCAGAAGTGCATCACCTTCCCGATCCACGTATGCGCGGTATGCGTCGTGTCTCGGGCTGGATCCTCGACGTCGTTGATGCTCGAACGTCTCGAACAACAGTCGCAGCACCGAGTGTTTGAGCTTGGCGACTTCGGCATAGTCCACGTGAGAGGTCTCGCGCAATCGGCTGAGCTCTCCCACAAAGGTGCTGGACGCGACCAGCTCTCGTGCGGCGGTGCACGCGGGGAACTCTGGCACCGCCGTGACGTCCAGGTAGAGCTCGTTGCGGTACAGTCGGCTGAGTGGGCTGTAGGGTCCGATTCCGGTACCGCGGTTGCGCAACGCGCCGAGTGGATTCATGGCGATGAAGCACGCGCCCATCTCACCGGCCACGGTGGTGAGCTGAGCGAGGTCCGTCAGGTCTCCCACGCCGTAATTGGCTCGGCTTCGCACCGAATACAGGTTTGCCCAGATCCCAAAGCCGCGTCTGCGGCCCAGCCGCTGCCGAACTGGGTAACAGGAATCCGGACAGACGATCCGGCGCTGGACGGCCACACGCTCTTCCGATGCGCTGGCAACCGTGAGTTCGACGGAGTGGTATCCGAGGTGCAGCCGAACCGGAAGACGCAGCTTGGTGTGTCCATTCCGGCGGGGCCGTAGGGTCCCCTCCACTTCCTCGTGGCGTCCGTCCTCCCTCCGCACGACGAGGCGGTACGGAGTCGGGCGGCTCCGAGACGGCGACTGCACGGTGAGGATGTCTCGATGCGCACTCCGGATGCGGCACACCGCGACGGGTTGAATGGTGGTGGTACTGGCCTGGTGTCTCAGTGCCTGCAAGGCATGCCGCAGCGACACTGCGTCGGATACGTCGACTCCCATGGCCGCCAGCAGCGCTTCACGTGTCGTGTCGGTGGTATGCTGCGTGTGTCCTTGCTGGTCGGTGTAGCGGGGCAAGATGCCCATCGCGCTCGCCAGCTCACGGAGCGCTGACCGCGGTGGCATGCGGTCAGCCGGCTGGTGCGAGCACGAGCACGCCGAGCGGCGGAAGCTTGAGGACGATCGATTGAGGATGACCGTGATATGGGACCGGGTCGCTTGTGACCTCGGACAGCGTGTCGACGTCGCTCCCG
>JAOTWK010000213.1 GCA_029862935.1 Gemmatimonadota bacterium
GGCATGGGAGAACGTGCCCCCGAAGGCCGTTTCTCTGCGACCATCACTTGAAGCTTCCCAGAGCAGCTTGCCGTTCAGACAGTCCAGCATGGAAAACCGGACAGTAACCCGTGTCACGCCCTTTCGTCCTTCGGCATCGCCGTCCTGCTGGTACAGGTCGAGGACCTCGCCCTGAACAATGGCATCGACTCCGAGCGCACTTCCAATCTCCCTGAGTACTGTGACGTCAGGGACACCGCTACTCACATAGTCCTGCAGGAAGACTGCCCAGTCATCAGCCAGCTCGTTCTCGTTGAGGCGATCGACGGCTTCGACCGAACTCATCAGTTCGATTTGGGGGTCGCGTTGGTGGATGACGAACGAAACGCGTCTGTTGACTTGCTGCGCTTCGCCTGGTGCCATCCGGGCGTTGACAACCGGGAAGATTGCAATGCTCTGGATCAGTCCACGCTGGAGAGTGGGATCGACATACGAACTGATGGTCGCGCTGTGGGTCGCACACGACACCAGCATACAAACCCCAATCGCTGTGGTGAGGAGCGCGAGCGTAGAACCTGTGACTCGTCGCATGTTTGTCTCCCGTCTAGAATCCGACCGACACCCCGAGCGCCAACCTTCCTCCCCGCTGCGGTACGACGCTCACGCGCACGGCAGAAGCGCGATGGCGACGATTGAATGAGTTGGCATCCAGAACGGCGACCACCGTGCCTGCAATCCAGTTGGCTCCGAAGCCGATGACGCCAATCCAGAACCCTGTTTCTTCCGACTCGCTACAGCTTTCCCAGCAGAAACTCGCAATGGTGAGGGTCGCCGTCGCCACACCAACCGCAGCGTGAATCGCCCCATGCGTGACGTTGCCCGCATAGAAGGAGCCGGTGCCAAACGGGACGAAGAAGCTGAGCGTGCCTGCCAGCACGGGACTTCTGTGAGGAGCGGCTTCCTGTATCACCGTCGTCGGTCCGTGCACCTGCGGCTCTTGCGACTGGGCGGTGGGAAGGGCAAGAGCGAGTGCAATAGCTCCGAGTGTGACACTGCGCATTGCAGTCTCCTTCGTGGGGGACGTTGCTCCAGTACCGGACTGACAGAATGGGACGGGCGGCTGCCACCATGCTGCCCCGAGTGTGAAGCCTGGCTAGAACGCGATGCTCGCCCCGATGCCGAAGCCGTCACGTTGCGGCACAATGCTCACCCGCAGGCGGTCGAGTGGGACTTCCTCCCAGCGCTCGGTCTTTGACAGGGCTCCTATTCCAAGACCCACTAACCCACCGAAAACGCCGAACGCCGCAGCGCCAGAGGCGCCGCATTCGACTGTGCCCCAGTAGCAGAGGGTCTCCCCGCTCCCGGTAGATGCGACAACGCCAAGGACCGCACCGACGACAACACCGGCGACTGACCCGATAGCAAGTCCCTTCACGGCGTTCGACTTCCGCCCCCGGCTCACTTCGAGCCGGCTGACGGACGAAAGCGGGCAGTTCATGGCTGAATCGGCCACCACGACCAGCACATCTCCGCGTAGCGCCTCGAACGTGGCCGCCTGCTTCTTGATCCCGAGTGTGGGCACAGTCACATGGACCCGCTGACCGGGCTGGAGTGGCTGGTCTTGACCGATGGCGTCAGTGAGTGGCGCGAGGACGAGCGCGGCGAGGAAGGCTAGGGCACGCATGGGTGCCTCCAGATCGGGAGGTAGGAAACCCCTCGGCGGTGCGGGTGGTCTCGTCGTCAGGCAGGCGTCTGGAGAGGAGGCGTCGGTCGGGCGGCGGGGCCGGGAGGGCCACCGACGGGAATGCTTTTGTTTGTGTTCGCCTTAATAGCCCCTCGGCGCGTCTTTGACAAGAGCGATAGCAACGCTACAAAGGAAGTGAAACGGTCGTGTATGCCCTTCGCGATTTGAGAGTCTTTCAGTTGCTGTTGACGCGTTGTTGAGAGTTCCGCCCTGCCGTCGCGCATCCCTCACAGGAGCGCGCAATGGAGAATCGAGCGTGCCGTTGGCGCGGAGGTTGGGTGCGAGGAACTCGTGAGAATCCCCGCCTTCACCCCGCAACTTTCCCCGCGACCTTCCCGTCATCTGCGGCCGGTTCCGGTTCAGCGACGAGCCCTCGCACGTGATCTTTGATTAGGTGCAGGTATTCCTCGCTGGGGATTCGACGCGAAGCGCACGCAGGCGGACCGAGCATCGGCCGCCACCCATGCGACGGATCCTTGGGGATCCCGTTGGGGATTTGTTTGGAGGTCCACACGTAAAGAGCCGGCAGGCAATTGCCTCCCGACTCCTTCGGCGTAGCGAAAACGCTACTGAGACTTCACACAAGTCTAAGCTATCTGCTAGCCACTGGCTGAGCAAGCGGCGACGGCGCGGTGGGTGCCGGCGCCCAGAGTCGAACTGGGAAGGGCCGAAGCCCAGAGATGTGTGAAGTCTCCGCGTTTACCCGATTTCGCCACGCCGGCACCACTTTTCGGTAGGCGAACCACGGTAGCGAACGGCCAAGAATGGGAGACCCGCATCTCCACCGAACCGCGGTGCCAGCATAGGAGTCGCGGCTAGTGGTGCGGTAACCGATTGATTCCGATTGTGTGCGAAACAGGGCGGAGCAGGGCCGCAGCGACGACGGTTAAGGGGGCGAATGGAATACCTACCGACAGGTTGGCCATGGTACTGCACCTCAGCCCGGGATACGGCACGGTTGCCGGAGCACGGGTGTCTCTTGATTCGAGTTGCTTTCCTAAATCGGCGTAGCTGGCAAGCAAGCGTCAAGCGGTCCGGGTTCAGGGCTGATGATCCGGCGAGTGGTGGGCCGTGAGCTGCAGGCTCCGCGGAAGAGCTGAAGGCGCTGCTGGGGACCCGTGGTCCGGACCGGCGACGGGTCGCGCGCGATTTCGGATGGGTCTCGCTGAATTCAGGGCAGGTCGAACCGAATCCCCGTAGCGTCGCTCGGAACTGGGATCGGCACCCCCGGAACTCGGATTGGCACGCCCGGAGTTCTGATCGCCACGCCCGGAACTCGGATTGGCACGCCCGGAGTTCCGATCGCCACGCCCGGAATTCGGATCGGCGTGCCCGGAACTCGGATCGGCACGCCCGGAATTCGGGTCGATGCGCCGGCAATTCGGATCGGCGTGCTCTGAGCTCGGATCGACATGCCCCGAATTCGGATCGGCACGCCCGGAACTTGGATCACCTCGTCCCGAAATCGGATCGGCACGCCCGGAGTTCCGATCGCCACGCCCGGAACTTCGATCGGCCCGCCCGGAACTTCGATCGCGGCGTCCGGAATTCGGATCGGCCCGCCCGGAACTTCGATCGCGGCACCCGGAATTCGGTTTGACCCGATCGAAATTCGGTTCGAGCCGTCCGAATCGGCGCGCAAGGCACCGTAAATCATTTCGTGGCATGGAGTTACATGGTCATCGCCGTGGTCGAGCAGTACCACGATCGCCGTATCGCTGTTGCGATGTAGGTCCATGGAGGCCCAGGATGTGTCCAGGCATGTGTTCAGCTTCACGTGGCCAGATCGCGTGACTCCAACGGAGGGCGGGGGACTCGACGCGAAGCGCACGCGAGCGGACCGAGCATCGGCCGCCGCCGATGCGGCGGTCAACTCTCAAGGGACTTCGTCTTCCGAATCGAGGAAGCACTCGGTAGGTCGATTCCCGTGGATCGATGGTACGAGTTCGTTCGAGCCAAAGCCCCGGACGGCAATTTCGGTCCGGTGATTACGACCAGCTGGGTGATCGAGTTTGCGCGAAACGAGGCGATGGAGGCCGCGGGCGGAGGCGGCTGATAGCCATCGCTTCGTGCAAGACAGGGACGTCTTCCGCACTTCTTCGACCGCTGCGCGCTCCTTGACGCTCACTTGACGGACGTGCCGAATCATGGTGGTGCCGGAACTCGGAGGCCCCAAGTGCGACGTCTGCGCCGTCCCATCGCCTGCCTACTACTGCTGTGGCATCTGCCGGCGTGTAGCACAAGCACCGTCTTCAACCCGCTGGTGCCGGACCGCAGTGCCCGGGAGTGGCAGCCAATCGACAAAGAGAGACTCGAGGAAGTACTCCGGCAGAACCGTGCGAGCGCGGTTTTGGTTCTCCTGTCCAATGGTGACGAGATCGTTGTTCGAGGTCCTGTCCTCAAGGACGGCATGCTGGCAGGACTCCAGCCCAGACTGGATGGACCGCGGTCAGTGGCGTTCCCGTTCGAGGAGGTCGAGACAGTGGCGATCAGGCCTCGGAGGAACACCAGCCGCTGGGTGATTCCAGTGGTGGCACTCGCTGGCGTACTCGTACTGGCAGCGTTGGTCTCGGTGGCTTCATGTGAGCGGGACGGCCTCCTCTCCTGCGAGTAAGTGCGCGGCAGGCTCATTTGCCCGCGGGCGGCAAAAGGTTCTCCATCACCCAGGCGCCAGGTACTGGGGCGGTTCCAGCGCGAAGCCCAGGCAACTGCAATGATGCGTTCCCCACACACGATCGAGCTGTACGATTTCGGTGTGACGGACGACGGGAGGTTCTACTACGTGATGGAGTTGCTGGATGGGTTCGACCTGGAGACGTTAGTGACGCGGTTCGGACCGTTGCCGCCGGAACGTGCCATCTACCTGCTCCGTCAGGTCTGCGATTCGCTTGCGGAGGCACACTCCAGCTCGCTGATTCACCGCGACATCAAGCCCGCCAACATCTACGCGTGTCGCTACGGCCGGAGGACCGACTTCGTGAAGGTGCTCGACTTCGGGCTCGTCAAGTTGCGGCAGGAGGACGGGTCAGGAGAGCTGGACATGACCGCGGAGCACGGTCCCGGCGGTACGCCGGCGTACGGGGCGCCCGAACAGGCTGCTGGTGACGGGCATGTTGACGGGCGCGCCGACCTCTATGCCCTGGGGTGCGTGGCGTACTGGCTGGTGACGGGCCAGATGGTGTTCGAGGCCCGCGGCGGCCTCGAGATGATTGTTCACCACATCCGAACGCCTCCCACTCCTCCGTCCCAGCGTACGGAACTGGACGTGCCCAAGGCGCTCGACGAGGTGATCCTGGCGTGCCTCGAGAAACACCCCGATCGCAGACCGCAGACCGCGGATGAGCTGGCGGAACGGTTGGCCGCGTGCGAGACGGCGACGCCCTGGACACCGCAGCGCGCCCAGGAGTGGTGGGACGCACACCGCCCGGCCCCGTTGAGGGGACGTGATACCGGAGGTCAGCTGTTGCACGATGGACTTGCCCCGATTCAGTAGACAGGTGTGGTTCCTACTTCGTCAGAGAGGGAATGGGGGCGTCAACGCGGGACCTTCGGCTCCGGAGGCTAATTGAGACGTCCATGAGCGTCCGTGGGCGTCGTTATAGTATCAGTGACAATTCGAGTGCCCGCGTACACTGCTCAAACGCCTCATCGCGCGTAGCGTGGCGGTCGGCAAGGGCCGTCGTTCACGAGACGATTCGCGGGCCCGAGGTACGTCAGTTTCCTCACCTCGCCACACTCGTAAGTCCTTACGGAGGGCGGAGGGACTCGCTGCGAAGCAGAGCGAGGCGGCGGTAGCAGCCGCAGCTCCACCCCTCACTGTTACTTCAACTCGTCGAACCACGGTGAGGCCCCACGAGCACCAACGCGTCTACAGCGCTCTGCCTAGACGTGTCCTGCTCAAAGCCACCGCCGGACTTGCACCCGGTATTGCTCCCATTGGTCACCAAAGCGTGTGGCTAGCATAGCTTCCTCGACCCGTATGAAGCGTCGATCCATGAGCACGGCAAACGCCAGTACTGGCACCAACGGCGACACTGTGCCAAAGAGGAAAGCGACACCCAGGAGCATCAAGGTGATCCCGATGTACATGGGATTCCGAGTGACGGAGAACGGAAAGGAAGTGATCAAGGCCGCTGGCTCATCAAACGGCTTCACCGTCGTCTGATGACGCTTGAACCGCCGATCGGCGGCCACGTTCAGAAACGCCCCCAGCGCGAGCGGGACAAGTCCAAGCAGGTTCAGTGGAAATCCCCAGTAGCGCCGGACGGGCCACAGCACGTGGAGAAGTGCCATCACGACCAGCGCGAGCAAGAAGTACGTAGGTGGAAGGGCCTTCCTCATCCTTGAACCGTCCGTTGACGCTTGAGAGACAGTAGTACACTGCGTGTCCGCCGCACAACGCGCTGCCAATCCCCTTGCTAGGCAGCGGCCGCTACCCTCCGATGCCGAGTGCGTCTTCCCTGCGACGCTCGTCCCCTCTGGTGTCATGGGGTCTTCCGAAGCGAATCATGCTGCGGCGGTGCAGTTCCTGGATGTATGCCGCGTCCCGTTCCGCGTCGAGCGATGCCGGCACGATCTCCCATTGGCTCGATGGACCCACATAGACCAGAGCGTCGAACAACTCTCTCACCTTGCGGTCTGTGTACAGCCTGATCGGCTGCATCCGCTGTCGACCGGTCGTGGTGTCGAC
>JAOTWK010000215.1 GCA_029862935.1 Gemmatimonadota bacterium
GAAGCGTGCCAGTACTCAACTTGTTGATTTAAAAAGAGTTAGACTCTCAGGAGGCGATCTTGTGCGTGCAGAATCATGCACAACTGCAGGGTATTGCGCTACTCGAGACCGTCTTGCCTGAGCGTAAAACAGGCTGCGTACGCTGATCCCGAGGAGTGATGCGGCCTTACGCCGGTCCTGTCCAACGCTCGGCGCACGGCCTCCCGTTCCGCGCGATCCACGGGCTGTTCAGGGGGAGGGCTCCCGGGCACCGTGGGATGGGTCATGACATCGCTGCTGCTGGGCACGCGTCGTCGCTCCCGCATGGGCTCGATTCCCCAGTCCTCGCGGACTGCTGACGAGTGAACACGGTCGGCTATCGATCTCAATCGAAAGTGTCCGCGAACCCAGCCGAGCATCTGGCGACGCTCTGACGACAGAGGGTAGATGGCGCGTGCCCATGTTGTGCCAGGGTGTTTACGGCCCGAGGAGGTTGAGCCGACGGTGCAACGACACCGCCAGCATAGGTTCGCAATCAGACAACATCAATCGGGTTCAGCTGCTCCCATAAGAGTGGGAACTCCATTCACGTTGCTGTTCGCAACTCTCGCTGCATGGGGATGTACGGAGTCCACTGGTCCGTCGTCCTTAAACGCATCACAAGGCCACACCATCAACAGGATGTTCGAACGAGCATGTTCAGCCTGTCACGAGGACGAGTGCACGTCCATTGTACCGAGACGAGAGGGAATGGCCGGGGTATCGTTCGGTTGGCCGGTTGACGCGTCCATCCCCGTGAATGCAGAAGGCGGCGACCGTCCACGCTGATCGCCGCGGGATCAAAGGTCATTCCGCGCTGCTCCCGGCCGCTACCACGGATAGGTCGGCGGGTCGAGGTGCGTCACGAAGTAGTCGACCCGCTTGTCGGACGAGTGCTGTCGTGCCGCACCGCGGAGACCGTGGCGGTTTTCCGGGTAGAACATGAGGTCGAACTGACGTCCACCCTCGATCAGCGCATTGATCAACTGGATCGTGTTTCCAGGGTGCACGTTGTTGTCCACGCTCCCGTGCATGAGGAGCAGCTTGCCCTGGAGATGCTCGGCATAGGGGAGCGCCGACCCGACGTCGTACCCCTCGGCGTTTTCCTGCGGTGTGCGCATGTAGCGCTCGGTGTAGATCGTGTCGTAGTTCCGCCAGTCGGTGACCGGGGCATGGGCCACGCCGACGTGGAATACCTCGGGCTCCTTGAGCAGCGCCATCACGGTCATGTATCCTCCGTAGGAGCCTCCGTAGATACCGACCCGTGAGCCGTCGATGTAGGGCCGTTCCGTGATCTGCTTGACCGCCGCCGTTTGGTCGGCGAGGTCGACTTGTCCGAGCTTGAGATACGTCTCCGTCTCGAATGCCTTGCCCCGGTTCCGCTCGCCACGATTGTCCACCCGGAACACCATGAAACCCAACTGCGCCAGACGCTGATCGAAGCTCGAATCGTAGTATCGATTGCTGATCGCCTTTGAGTGGGGACCGCCGTAAACAGGCACGACGAGCGGATAGGCGATGTCGGGATTGAAGCCCGCGGGCTTGAACAACATGCCATGCAAATCGGTCACCCCGTCGGCGGCCTTGAGCACTACCAGTTCCGGTGGCTCGAGGCCAAGCGAGTCGAGCGTGGCGGTGTTCGTCGTGGAGAGATTCCGAATCAGCCTTCCGTCAGCGTGATGCAGATCGGCCGTCGACGGAGTGGTGAAGGACGAAAAGCGATCGACATAGTACCTGCCGGCGGGATCCATGCTGATGCTGTGCGATCCCGGCTCCGTCGTGAGTTGTGTCATCCCCGTGCCGTCGACCCGTATCCGGAACAAGTGTGTTTCGAGACCCATCTCAGTGTGCCCGGTGAAGTAGATCCACTCTTCGTTCGCGTCGATCCGTAACACACTGCCCACGGGCCAGTCACCGCTCGTCAGCTGCGCGAGTTGATTGCCGTCCAAGTCGTAGAGGTACAGCTGACGCCATCCGGTCCGCTCCGAGCTCCACAGGAACCGTCGTCCGTCAGCCAGGAGATGGAAATCGTCGTGCACGTTGACGAAGGCCTCTTCACGTTCGGTCAGGACCGTGCGGACCTGGCCGGTACGCACATCGGCCGCGAGCAGTTCGAGGACCGACTGATGCCGATTGAGCCGCTGGATGAGGATCTCCTCACCGCTGGGGAGCCACACCGGTCGGATGATGTAGTTGTCGGGTGTACTGTTGGTTCCGATCTCGATCGTCTCACCGGTCTCGAGATCGATCACGCGCAGCACGACCGTAGGGTTGGGCTCTCCGGCCTTGGGGTAGCTCTGCAGCTCGAGCTCGGCTTCAGCAGCCAGATCGTGCACAATGGGGTACTTGTGGACGGCGCTCTCGTCCGACCGATAGTACGCGAGCATCCTGCTGTTCGGCGAGAACCAGTACGCGTCGCGCTGCGAGAACTCCTCCGGATACACCCAGTTTGGCCGGCCGTTGAACGTGTCGAGGTTGCCGTCAGACGTCAGCTGCTTCTCTTCTCCCGTTACGGTGTTCGTCACAAAGAGATCAAACCCCTTCACATACGCGAACCGTGTGAAGTCCGGCGAATACGTGCCGTTCCACAGCTGGCTGCCGGCCATGCCCCGCATGAGATCGTCGGAGTACGGTTGGTGCTCGATCTCGGGTCGTTGGAGCTGTCGTAAGCGGCGTGACTCGATGTCGTACACGAAGTGCCTGCTGTCGACAGAGAACGTCACGGCCCCGCCGTCCTGCGCGAACTCGAAGGAGTTGAACGGAAGGCCTTCGGTGCCCTCGCCGGTGATCGCAGCATACTGTCGCTTGATCGCGTCCTGGTCCGCACGGTCAAACAGGGGTGACTCACTCTCCGTGATCGGGTCCACCCGGTAGAACTGCATGCTGCGGTCCCCGTCCCGCCGGTTTGTGAAGGAGCCCCGTCCTCCGGGCAGCCAGCGAATGAATGCGCTGCCCTCGGTGCTCGTGAGGCTCTCTTGGCCCATGAGGTCGTAGAGCTCTTTGCCGCGCGCTTGGGCGTGCAGGTCTTGGCTCGCGCCCGATCCGAGGACCAGGCAGCAAGCCGTGAATAGGCAGGTCAGCAACTGCTTCATGGAGTTCCGCTCCGACTGCAATTGGCACACATGATACAGGGAGGGTAGGGTGATCGGTAGCTCCTCGCGCGGGGTGCCCAGGGACCGACATGACTGGTTCCTGGGCGCCGCCCTGCTATCTTAGCGTGGCACCGATCGACTGTTCACCATGGTTCCAGACAGGAAGACGCCTGTGCCCGCTGTGCCGCAGGATGAGCGTTTCGCGCACGGGCGCGTGCTCGACGCAATGCCCGACGCCATCGTCATTGTTGCCGCGGATGGCACGATCGTAAACGTCAACGTTCGCGCGGAGGCCATGTTCGGGTACACGCGGGAGGCATTCTTAGGACAGTCGATCGAGTTCCTACTGCCTGACCGGCTCCGTGAATCTCACGTCGCACATCGGGACGAATACGCCCAAAAGCCCTACGCGCGCCCCATGGGAGTCGGCATAGACCTGTTCGCCGTCAAGAAGGACGGCACCGAGATTCCGGTCGAGATCAGCCTCGCGCCGTTCCAAGCCCCTGAAGGCCCACAAGTGGTCGCCTCCATCCGCGACGTGAGCGCCCGCCAACGTGCGCGGGAGAAAGCGCAGTAGGAACCGGGCGGCGACTGCACGCTCAGCGTGTGGTGCCCACGACTCCCAAACGTGCCTCGACAGCAGGGCGCACGCCGGTCATCCCGGCCCGCTCCGCCAGCTCGAGGGCCCTGCCGGGCTCCACTCCCGCCTGTTCTGCGAGGTAGACAGCCCACAGGCCCGACACCCGGTTCCCCGATCCGCAGTGGAGGAGCGTCGGACCGTCAGGATGCTCGATGACCTCCGCCAGGCGAGCCACCTGCTCGTCGGTGATCTCCGTGACGGGATTCTCCATCGGGATGCTCACGAACCGCATACCGAGCGCCTCGACAGCCGCGCGCTCGTCCCAGTCGAGCTCGTTGATACCCCTGGTCGAGACGATGGTCGTGTAACCCTGCTCGGCCAGGTATTCGAGCGCGGTCGGTGTCGGCTGGCCGCCGAATATCACGTCGCCGGTTTGCGCGCAGTTCCGAAGTCCTTCAACTACGCACGCCACGGGTTCGGCGATGACGGCTTCGTCAGCCCGTTCTGCGCAGGCGAGCAGCAGCGTAAGAAGCGGAAGTGACAGAAGTCGTGTTCGCACGGCTATCACACCTCGAAATTGGGTCACTCTGGTGATCGCCATGCAAGATCGTGAACCAGCGGGTGACTGTCCAGCGGTGGTGGGGACGTGCGAACCGTTCTCCCGCCGGCGTACAGCCTGGTAACTTCACGGACGTGAACCGCACTCCATCCGATGCTCGGGGAGCCGTGCTCCCTCGCCGTTTCCGGTCGCTGCGGGTGTTGCTGACCGGTGGCGCACTGTTGGCTGGATGCCAGGCTCAGCCGACCCAGACTGCGCCCTCCGTCGCCGACAGATGTCTGCTCTCGTTCGGGAGCGCGGACGACACGGTGACAATCGGGATTTCGGGAGACGTCCGCGCGTCTCGTGCTGCTAAGCCGCAGACGGACGCAGAGCGTGTACTGTCCCACCTGCTCTACGAGACGCTGATCGAGATCGACTGTGAAGGTCGGGTACGTCCCGGGTTGGCAGCCTCCTGGCGAAGTGGGGCAGGGGGCATGGAGTGGGTCTTTACGCTGCGCGATGGCGTGACCTACTCGGATGGTGCGTCGGTCACGGCGGGGCACATCGAGGCAGCGTGGCGCAACGACTCGGGCGGCGCAGCGCTCACAATGCTCGATGCGGTTGTCGCGGCAGGTGAGCATGAGTTGCGTGTGATGGTGAGAGAGGCATTCCCGAGTGTGCCGCGACTGTTGGCCGATCCCCAACTTGCCGTGCGTGCGGACCGCGGTGGCGCCGATTCGTGGCCTGTGGGAACCCGGGGGTATGCGGTTCAGTCGGTGACCGACACCGACGTGCTCATCGTTCCCGTCGGCGCCATGGGAGGTGACGATCTCCCAGTCGTCAGGTTGGTCTACGGAGACGGTGATCTGCGGGACCTGATCGACGCACGTGCTGACCTCGTGATCACGCGAGAGCTCCGCGTGGTCGACTACGCGCGATCTGCGAGCGGATACCGCTCCGTGTCGCTTCCATGGAGCCGCACCTACGGACTCGTGGTTGGCACTGACTCGATCGGCGGGAGTGCGTGGCGAGATGTAAGCGATGCGTTGCGGACGGACCTCGCAGAGGACCCATTTCGGCCTCCGCGAGACAGGTACTGGTGGGACGGGCTCAGTCGATGCCGTGAAGCGAACCGATCTTGGGTGCGCGATACGGCTCGATCCGACCGGCTCGTGTACCGCGGCAGCGACCCCGTGGCAAGAGATCTCGCCGAGCGCCTCGTCGCGCTGGGCTCGTCTCTGCCGCCACATGCCGGCGCATTACGCGGTGCGATCGCAGCCGGTCTGAGCGACCTGGCGTTTGAACGCGCGTTGGCGGTAGGGAGCGACCGCGGCTACATCGTGGAGCTTCCCACGGGCGTGCTGGATCCGTGCGGCGCGGCGTTCGACGTGACCCGCTCTATTCCGTGGATCGATGCCGAGCAAGTCGGCAGCGCCATCATTCCGCTCGCCGAGGCACGATTCACCGCGCTCGTGCGAAACGGGGCAGGCCCCTTCGTGCTCGGGTGGGACGGACTGCCGGTCTTCCGGGCAGCGGTCGGTCGATCCCCGTGACCTTTCGGGGCCGCATCCTGCTGGCGCTACTCCTGGTCGCGATCGTTCCTCTCGCGGTGCTCGGCATCGCCATCCGCGAACGGGTGAGCAAAGCGCTCGAGAACCAATTTGAGCAGCGAGTGCAGGCGTTGGTCGAAGTGATTCGACAGGACGTGGATCGCCAGAGCCGCACGGTGGCTGCGAGACTGAGCGCGATCGGCGATGGCATGCGCGCCGACAACCGACTCCGCCAGGGGCTGCTGCAACCAGGTACGGACCGACCATACGTCCTGGACTATGCGGAGCGACTCATGCGCCAGAGTGGACTCGCCATGCTCCAGGTTCAAGACGAGACCGGACGTATCGTGAGTTCAGGCCATTTCCGCAACGAGTACGATCTTCTCGATGCGGCGCTACCGACCTTGCTCGCTCAGGTGCCAGGGGGACGCGCGATCGCCCGGGTGCGAACCGCGGAGCAGCCATTCC
>JAOTWK010000216.1 GCA_029862935.1 Gemmatimonadota bacterium
ACCCGTGGAGGTGACCGTGTACGTCACCACCACATCCTGCCCGACCGCCGAGGGATCGGGATCATCGGACGTGATTGCGGTGGTCGTCGTCGCCTGGGTGACCGTGTGTGACTCCGTGTCGGAACTGGCTCCGAAGTTGGCGTCGCCCGCATAGGCGGCGGTGAGGGTGCGGTCACCCACCGTGGTCAGGCCCAACGTGCAGCTGCCCCCGGCCACCGTGCCGGTGCAGCTGTCGACCCCGTCGCTCACCGTCACGTCGCCCGTGGGTGTGCCACCGGTGGACGTGACTGTGTAGTCAACGGTGACGGCTTCACCTACTGCCGACGGATCAGGTGTGTCAGAGGTGATGCTTGTGACAGTCGTGGCCTGTGCCACTGTGTGCGGCTCGGTGTCGGCACTGCCGGCGAAGGTGACGTTGCCGGCGTACGTAGCCGTGAGCGTGCGGTCTCCCGCGGTGGTCAGGGCCAGCGTGCAGCTACCAGCTCCCACCGTCCCGGTGCAGCTGTCTACGCCGTCTGTCACCGTCACATCGCCTGTGGGCGTCCCACCCGTCGAGGTCACGGTGTACGTCACCACCACATTCTGCCCGACCGTTGACGGATCCGGATCGTCCGACGTGACGGTTGTGGTGGTCGTTAACTGTGCCACCACATGTGGCTCGGTGTCCGCGCTGCCCGCGAAGTTGGCGTCACCCGCGTACGTCGCCGTGAGCGTGCGGTCACCCACCGTCGTCAGGGCCAGCGAGCAGCTGCCGTCAGCCACGGTGCCAACGCAGCTGTCGACGCCATCACTGACCGTGACGTCACCCGTGGGGGTGCCACCGGTGGAGGTGACCGTGTACGTCACCAGCACACCCTGCCCCACCGCCGAGGGATCGGGATCGTCGGACGTGATGCTCGTCGACGTGGCGGCGCGGTTTGTGGTGATCGTGAGGTCCGCCGTCGCCGTCTCTTCGCCGCTCGCTACCTGCACCGTGAACGCCTCGGTGCCCGCAGCGGTTGGGACGCCGGTGATCGATCCATCTGCCGCCAAGTCTAGCCCGTCAGGCAACGTGCCACCGGTCAGACTCCACACGTACGCTGCCGTACCACCCTGCGCATCCAGCTGCGCGCTGTAACTCTCCCCCACGGTGCCAGCGTTGAGCGATATGGTCGTGATCGTGAGTTGCTCGGTCACCGAGATCGTGACCGAGGCCGAACTAGTCGCGTTCTGATTGTCCGTGGCGAGTAACGTGATGAGTTGAGATCCGACCGTGAGATCGTTCCGGCTGAACGACGTGCCTGATCCGATCACGCCGTCCAAGCTGCTCTCCCAGCGAAGCTGGCTGCCGGTGAGTGCGCCATCCTCGGGATCGTTTGCTGAGCCGCTGAACACGATGTCGTTCCCGGCAGTGAATGACGCTCCCTGCGTCGGGCTCACAATACTCACGTTGTCCGGAGGCTGGTTGATCCTCACGGTGACCGTTGCAGTATCCGTGATCAGCGGAGCACTCTCGCGCACCCTTGGCAGCATAGCGATGACTCGTGCGGTGCCGGCAAGCGGCCCCGCACGCACAAGTCCGCTAGTGGGATCGTCGAACGACACGAAGGGATCCAGTGCCATCCAGCCGACCGGGGCATCTGCTATGACTTGATCCAGTGCGTCGTAGGCAACGGCATCGAGCAGGACTATCTCGCCCGAGTACATGAGTACGATATCCCCCAGGATCTCCAGACGCACCGCAGAGGCACCAGCTCCGATGTACTCAATCGGTACCGTGATGGGACCGCGATCGGAGGAAGCTGAGACCGTGACCGTCGTTGGATTGCCCTCATCCCGGTAGACCTCGATGCCAGCGGGATCCAATAGGACGAGACTGAGCAGGATCGGCTCTGACTCGCTCGTCATCAGGACAGTGAGCTGGAGGTCAAACTCGGTCTGATCGGGAGACACTGTGACGGTTGTATCGATGAACGGGGATGTGCCGCCCACTCGGGTGAGCCTGATTCGTACGGCCGCGATGTCGACAATCGCTATCGGGGTACTGGCAACGACGGGCGCGATTGCAAGTTGCCCTTCGCGCAGCCTGGCAGGTCCGCCGGCTTCTGCGCAGGCAACGCATATCGCAGCTACGGCTAGGGCGGTGCGGCGTCTCACGACCCACCCTTCAGCAGAGACACCCCCCCCGGGAAGTCGATCGTGAAGGGGAATCCAACGTTCCACGGGAGGGGCATTCCGAACTTGCAGGCCGGAATAAGAAGTGTCAAGCAGCGCAGCCTGGCCCGTTGAGGGCGCTCAACCCTCTGTGAGTGCGCTTCCCACCTTCAATCAGATACCCCACTCTCCCCTAGCGTGGCCAGACTCCCTGGCTCGACGTGGAGCACGAGATATGCCGCGCGAGAACATCGTGGATCGAGCCCGTGAGAGTTCCATGCCTCTGCAGCTGCTGTTGCTTGCAGTGACAAGCTGGTACTCCTATCATGGGGGTGGTTGCAAGCCGCGGCCGTAGAGGCCGATCATAGAAGAGGACTAAGGGGAAGAGCCCGCAGACTGCATGTACAACAATCGGTTGCGCGCGAGCACAAGTGGCTGAGGCGGCGGTTTGCTAAACCGTTACAGGGTTTGTAGCCCTATCGGGGGTTCGAATCCCCCCCGCTCCTTGACTCACCCCCTATGACGCAGTCCGATATTCGGGTTCGTTTCGCCCCATCGCCCACCGGCTACCTCCACGTGGGCGGCGCTCGTACGGCGCTGTTCAACTGGCTCTATGCGCGACAGTCCCACGGAAAGTTTCTACTTCGTATCGAGGATACCGACCGCGCACGCTCGTCCGAGGCACACGTACAGGTCATTTTGGACGGGCTCGAATGGTTGGGTCTCGATTTCGATGAAGCCATCGTCTTCCAGGGAGCCGGGATCGAGCGGCACCGCTCCCTCGCCGACCAATTGCTGCGCGAGGGGCACGCCTACGAAGAGGACGGGGCCATTTGGTTCCGCATGCCGGAGCAAGACATCGTCTGGGATGACGCTGTGTACGAGAGGATCAGCTTCCGCGGCGATGACATCAAGAACTGGGTAATTCTCCGATCGGACCGCACGCCCACCTACAACTTCACCGTCGTGGCTGACGATCTCGAGATGCGCATCACGCACGTGATGCGCGGCGACGATCACATCTCCAACACGCCGAAGCAGATCGCCGTCTATTGCGCGCTGGGACACGAGCCACCCGTGTTCGTGCACCTGCCCATGATCCACGGGCCCGACGGACGCAAGCTATCAAAGCGGCATGGGGCGACGGCGGTCGGCGACTACCGCACCAAAGGCATTCTCCCCGAGGCGATGCGGAACTTCTTAGCACTCCTCGGCTGGAACCCTGGTGACGAACAGGAGCTGTTCCCGTCTCCATCAGACCTGATCGACGCGTTTTCGATCGACCGCGTTCAGAAGAAGAGCGCGATCTTCGATCTCACGAAGCTCGAGTGGTTGAACGGTCAGTACATCAGTCGGACGCCGCCACGCGCGCTCTACGAGCTGGTGCAGTCGGACTTGCAGGCCAAGGGACTCGACATTCCCGCGATCGGCACCGATCGCGTGCTGCGAGCCATCGAGGTCCAGAGCGAGCGCGCGCGGACCACGTTGGAGCTCGCCCATCGCGTCGCGATCCGCTACGACGCGACGCTCATCGAGCGGGACGCGAAAGCCAACAAGCTAATTGCGAAAAACCTCGACGGGTTTCGAGCGGCGCTGCACCACGCGGCGCAACGACTCGAGGCGATCGACACCAGTGAGTGGCTGCCCGATCGCCTCGAGGCGGAGCTGCGCGATGTGGCCGAAGAACAGGGCCTCGCGGCGGGGGCGCTGTTTCAGCCCATTCGCGTGGCACTGACGGGGCAGGCCGTCTCGGAGCCGGTCAACGTGTTGCTCGAGGTCGTCGGAAAAGACGAGAGCTTGAAGAGAATCGAGCGTGCGCGGGAATGGACGGCGGCCTGACCCGGAGTCGCTGACCGCGTCGACTGGACGGGCTAGCAAGAATGTGAGTCAGGCTGCAACATGAACGCCAAACGCCGGATGACCATCGGTCACAATTCACGCCGCGCGATTCTCGGCGCTGTCATTGCGGCCAGCGCAGGTGCATGTGCGCCTCAGGCTGCACCTCCAGTCGCTCCGGAGGTCGCCGAGTCGGCCGGATGCTACGCCCTGGCCCTTGGGCCCTGGCTGGCTCCCGATGGTACGCTGCTGACAGCTGCTCGCCTAGACGCACCGAGCTTCCTGCCTCCGTCCCGTGTCCAACTTGTGCCGGTGGAGAGCCACGTCCCCATCCACGGCCATTACCAGCTAGAACCCCAACCTGGCCCGGGTGACGTCTTTCGGTCGGCTACGTGGCGTGTCGGCGCAGACTCGTTGATCCTCGAGTGGTCAAGCGGCGGCCGGTTGGGTGACAGCGTCTTCTTCGTCCGACTTCGCAGAATCGGAGGGAATTACCGCGGGCGGGCCACCGCGGAGACCGATGTCATCAAACCGCGACCGTACCGTGAGGCTGAAGCAGTCCGGATCGACTGCCCAGGGAGCCGGTGACGTCGGCTCGGAAGTCGAGAGGCCGCGCGGGACGGAATTCGTTGCCTTCGATCATCCTCGTGCTTCTGGTGACCACGGCAGCGCCCCAAGATGGGAGTTGAGATGAGTCAGAGTCCGAATCGCCTTGTACTCGCAACGTTCGTCCTCGCAGCCTGCTGGAACCCCAATGTCAGCAGTAGCGAAGGGTATACGTTAGAGGTAGCGGCGGTCTCCGAAATCGTTCGCCTAATCGTGTCAAACCCCAGCTCCATCGAGGCAATCTGCATCAATCTCACGAAGGGGATGGAGAGAGATTCCGCATTGCCGGACTTAGAGGCCGACCACGGTTTCCGCGGTGTGGAGCTCCTGCCGCCGGACGGCTGCGAAGAAGTTGGAGGTGTTCTTCGGAAGCGTGGGGGCGACCAGGCAATCTCGGTAACTGCGAGAGCGCCTGAGTTCGACGGAGCGAACAGAGCCCGTGTCCAGGTCCTCACCTCAACCGGGTCCCGGGATCTTGCCGCGTACGGATGCACCCTACGCCGCAGCGGAAGCGCGTGGATGGTGCAACAATGTGAACTCGAGGCGATCACCTGACCTTCCGAAGGAGACTCGATGCGGCACGTCGGGGCAGCAGCATGGACGCTGACAGCGTCGTCGTTCGTTCCAGGGATGGCAGGCGAAGCCAGCAGGTTATGTGAGCGTGCGCTCGAATCATGTGAGGAGTGTCGATCGGGCTCCTACGGCTTGATCGTGTCCCGCACCGCGGCGCGGGCGCGTTCCGCCTCGCGTTCTTCGTCCTTCCTTCGGCGGAGCTGTTCGACGTAACCGCGGAACTCCTCCGCCGTTTCGGCACGACGTGCCGCTTCAATGATGTCCTGACGCATCCGCGCCATTTCGGCGGCAGCCTGTGCCTGCTCGATATTGCCTTGCGGGAGCGGGAGCAGCGCCAAGAGCGCCGTCGGAATCTTGAAGTCCCCCAAGTAGATCCAGTTGCGATCGATCCCCCAGGTGTTGCCGGCGACTTCCGTTGTCCATGTGGGCGGAGCGGGAATCGCGAAGCTGTCGCGCGGCATCGTGTCGATGTACGCCTTCATACGATCCCGCACCGCGCGCTCGACCCGCGCTACATGGGTGGCAACGTCCGGTGACGGACCCACCACGCCCAGCTGGGCCTCCATCGTGCGTACCCACAATCGTCCGTCGCCATACCTCGCCCCGATGAGCCGCCAATCGGCCGTTCCGCTCGGCACCGCGATGCTGTCACTCACGGGCTCGAAGAGGTCGGTCAGCAGGAACGCCGGGCCCGGGGGCGGAAGCATGGTGTCGATGCGTGCCGACGGCACGATCCCGACCACACGCGCGCCCGGTCTTCCACCCCCGCCGCTTGGCACGCCACCGTAGGCCGGCATGTCGAGTTGACGCGGCGGCGCCGAACCCGGTGGCACCAAGGTCACCAGCGTGACACGCTCCTCCCCAACGAACGTCGGCCCGGCCACCGCGACCAACACCGCGATCACGATCACGTGGAGCACGAGACTCGCCACGCCCCACCAGGGGTTTCCCCGTTCGGGAGGTGGCAAACGGAAGTGCCGGGAGCTCACGTGCGCGCTTCCAGCCCGTCAACGGCACGCCGCAGTCGTCCAATCCCCTCGCGGAGCCGCCCAACATCCACCGTGAGCGCAATGCGGAAGAACCCCGCAC
>JAOTWK010000217.1 GCA_029862935.1 Gemmatimonadota bacterium
TCCACCACATCGAGATTGCGAGCCTCGGGCACGTCGAGCACCGGCGCAGCCCGAGTCCCGTGGAGCAGCTCCGGCGCGGCCTGCAGCTGCTCGACCATGCGGTCCGAGAGATGCCACAGGTACTGCTCGAGGATCGGGAAATGCTCCTCGCAGACATCCAAGTGGTCGTCCCAGTCGAGCCGAAGCGTCAGCGTGTCCGTCACGGCGGTAGCCTCGAGCCCCGATTCCGTCCGTGCCAGGAGATGCAGCAGGCCCACCGACGCGCCAGGACCTGCTTCGCCTTCCGGCTGGCCCGAGCGCGCAAGCGCCACCTGGCCATCCACGACGAGGTACAGTGTCTCGACTTGCTCGTCCGCGGCGATGAGGGTACTGCCGCGCGGGAAGAACTCCTCGCGCGCGTGCGCCGCAATCGCCGCGAGATGCGCTGCAGAGAGACGATCCATCTCCGGCAGCGTCCGGAAATACAACACCCGATCGAGCGGGCCGACCAACAGCGTCGCGTTAGCCACGGGAGCCTTCGGCAGCACGAGCTCGATCGAGTCGTTCCCGCGCATGCTTCAGTGCGGCCTCGTGACTCGGTGAGACCGGCGCGCACCGCTCGAGCACGGGCGCCAGCGCCACGATCTCCAACTCGGCGGCATGGTGCGCCGCGACGGCACTCAGCGACTCCGTCGAGCTTTCCACCAACTCTCGCAACACGACCTCGTAGCCTGCCGTCGCACGATCTTCAGTCGCCACTGACCCCGGGTCGAGCACATCGTCGATCAAGTCCAGCAACGGCCCGCGCAGTGCTACCGGCGCGAGATTCTCGAGCAACTCTCGACTCCCTGCCCGTGATTCCCGCCGGCTCGAATGCAGTCCACGATAGATACGCAAGTAATCGTCGTTCCGGCTCTGCAAGTTCAGCAGGCGAAACACCCGTTCCACACTGTGCTGCTGCTTGTCGCGCAAAAGATCGACGAGCAGTGCATGGAGCGGACTGCGCCGGCGGGCATCCTGTTTGGCGCCAGCCTCGAGGGCTCGGCGCCACTGCATGAACTCTGTCGCCACGGCCAGCGTCTGCGGTGCCGCGCGTCCCAAGAACGCGCCATCGATGGAGAGATGCGGATGCTCCGTCGCCAGTCGGCCCAGCGCCCGCAAGATCTTGAACCGCACCATCCCGTCGGCTTCCTCGATCAAATGACTCGACAGGAGGTCGGCTGCTTGTTGCGTTCCGAAGGCACCGATGGCATGCGGCAGCTGGCGACGGACGGCGTGCGGCATTGTGGTGTCACGCAGCGCCTCGCCGAGCCGCGACACCACCGGTGATCCCAACGAGATCAGCGTGCGTTGGACCTCGTCACGGAGTGAGCGTTGCGACAGCAGATCGAGCAGCACGGGAACGAACCGCACGCTGCCGACTTCGCGCATCGCGGCAACCGCCGCCACTTGCACGTCGTCGTCGGGATTTCCCGCAAGGCGCGTGAGCGTCGCCTCGAACGCCGCATGCGGTTGTTGGACAATCGCCTTGGCGAGCGCAATTTGAGCCTCCGGGCTCTCACCCTCGACTGACTCCAAGGCCTGTGCGGCGTCCGTGCCGGTGAGCCATCCACCAGCGACGAGACCGACCACCGCGGTCGCACGAACCTCAGGCGCCGGATCGTGATTGGCCCGTTCGAGCAGTCCCCGGTCCGGCAACATCACCGATTCTACGAGCAGCGCGGCGGCGCGTACCCCGGGGGTACCGTGTTCGCGGAGCCGCTCCACGATGGGAAGCACGTCGTCGCGGCCCGAGTCGGAGAACACCCCGAGCGCGTGCACCACCACGGCCGGTGACGGGTGGTAGAGAATGAGCGCCGGGATGACGCGTACCTTGCCCTGTGCGGCAAGAATGTCGAGCGCGGCGACGACCTTCCGGTCGTCGATGTCGTTGAGCGTACTGAGCAGCGTCTCGAGTGACGCGAGGTCGAGCGCGGGAAACGCGAGTCGCGTCTCGGTGATCTCTTCGCTCAGCGTTTCCCGGAACACGTCCAGGTAGCGCCCACGCAACCGCACCGCCAAGACGATCCAGACGATTCCCAACGCGAGCGCAATGAACCCAAACACCGTCGCGCGCGTGGTCAGGGTGACGACGAGCAGGATGCCCAACGAGGCCAGCGCCTGGCCGCCCCGCTGTCCGAGCACATCGATCATCGCCTTGACCCGACCCCGCATCTCCATGGCGATCGGCACGAACAACAACTCGGTGCCGGTGCGATAGAGCGAGTGGCGCAGGCTGCCGTCAATCCCCTTGAGCAGCAACACGAACGTGAGTCCGCCGGCGACGGCAAATCCCACCGAGCCAAACACCAACAGGATCGGCACCGACGCGACCGCGGCGCTCACCCCTGCGCGCCGGACCAGCCACCCCACCACGAACACCTGCACGACGAGCGAGATGACGTTGAGGGTGAGGTAGACGCTGGAAAAGAACTCGTCGAGCTGCTCGACGGGCACGAGCCGCGACGCCGTCAGCTTGAACACGAAGTCCACCACCGTGAACGTGACCGTGGAGACCAGGATGAGTGTCGCCACCGACCGCAGATACGGACGGTCCCAGATGTGACGGCCCACTTGGGCGAGGTCGACGGTGGGCCGCGGTCCCACGGACGCGACGACCCCTTCCACTCGCGCCAGCAGCCGCGGACCCAAGGACGCGAGCAAAAAGACGGCTGCGGCCGCCGCCACCAGGTGTCGCGCCGGAAAGATCTCGGAGAGGATACGCGCCAGGCCCGAACCCATGATCGCACCCAGCACGCTTCCCGATCCGATCACCGCGAAGATGCGCTTGGCCTGGGTCACGGTGAACAGGTTGCCGAGCACCGTCCAGAACCGGACGACCACGATCGTGGCGAGCACGCCCGACCACGTGTACAGGGCATAGAGGATCGGTGCCCCGCCCCAGGGAACCGCCAGCCAGAACGCAAAGGTCACCACGGCCGAGAACACCAGCCACCCGCTCAATTCGTGCTGGCTCGACAACCGTTTGAGGAACGCGGGCCGGGAAAGCGTGAGCGGCAGTGCGATGACCGCGATCCCGAGGTACGCCCACGGCAGGTACCTCGCCGGGAGACTCGAGAGAAACAACGCGTCGCGCGCCGTCTCGAGCAGCGCGTGCCCGCACATGAACCCGAGCAGTGTCAGCAGCGCGCCGAGCACGTCCCCACGTTCGTCCGGACGAATCCGGCCCAACGCGGCGAGGAACCGGGTGCCGGGAAGCGGAGCCGTGACGGTCGGCGACCCGGGCTCAGTCACAGGCGACCCGCACGGCAGAGCACCGAGCGCAACCAGTGCCGGTGCCCGCCCATACACTTTGGAACCTTGGCAGTCTATTTTCCATATCACATAGCAGGTGGTTTCGTACTAGGTGGGAAGAATAGCATGGGCCACCCCGTTGCGGGTGGCCGTTGGTCGTTAAAGGGGGTTGGTGCATGTCGTATTGGTCCAGTGTGTTGTCTGCCGTCGTCGTGGTTGCAGCGCTCGCCTTCCCGGCCGCGCCGGCCACGGCCCAGGCGTTTCCTCCCCGACTCAGCCCAAGCCAGGCGGAGGAAGTGCGGGCAACGATCGATTCCATGCGCCGCGACCCGCGCGGGCCGTATCTGCGTATCCGCTGGTTCTGCGCCGACGGGACCGTACAGCCGCCCCAGGGGAGCCCCTGTCGCGACCGGGGTGGCGGCGTGCAGTACGCGGAGTACAACGACCGCGCCACACGGCTGGCCCAGCTGGACGTGCACGTCGGGACCATTCTGCAGGCCACCTCGTTTGCGGCACTGTTCGACTCCGCACGCGCCGGGTACCGCCTGCGGGAACAGGTCGTCGCCCGTCACATCGAAGAGGTCGACGACGGCTGGGCGCTCCGCCGGGCGCGCTATTACCGCGGTGCCCGCCAGATCGAAGATGAGGAGCGCTCCGGCACGGCCATCCTCCAAGAGCTGCTCACCCGCCCCGCCTGGACGAGCCGGCACTTCCTGCTCGCGTATCAGCTGGTTGGCACCCTGCCGCACGTCGGCGTGGCCGGCGATCAGCGCACGCAGCTGATCCGGAACCTCGCCACCGAGATCGCGGTGCTCGACTCGGCCTTTCTCGACATTCGAGTGAAGATCCACTCGTTTCCCTCGCGGTCCGACCTCGACGCGGTCGAGCGGTTTGGCCGCGCGCGGACTCGCACGCCTGCCGTGCAGACGAAACTTCGGGAACTGGCGACGGCACTCAGGGAGCAGTACGACGAACGCGCCACCCTCGACATGTTTGCGCAGTACCGGCGCGGGCTCAGCGGACCGGTTGTCGATCGGGTGCGCAGCGTGGAGGCCGCGCTCCGCTCGGGCAGTCGGGAAGATGGGCTTGCCCAACTCGGCGCGCTTGCGGTCGCGATCCGTGACGAGGTGAGTCGGAGCCGCGACGGCCGCCGCAATCTCGTGCTCCTCGGTCTCGCGCATGCCGCGCAAGAACAGGCGTTCGTGCTGGCACAGGCTCCTGCGGTGACCGGGAACCGTCTGGCCCGCCTCAACCAGCTGGAACACTACTTCGCCCTGGCGTACGGCGCCGGACTACTCACGGCCCGTGAACGGGGCGCGCTCGCCGAAGAGATCGGCAGGCTGCGCATCGCCCCCACTCTCACGGCGCTCGATTACCGGCAGCACCTGCGTTATCTCGCGCGCAGTGTGGAATGGGCCGCTGCGACGGTGCGTGCGGTGTACGGTCCCGTGTACGAGCGGTACGCGCAATTCGAGCTCAAGGCCATGGGCTTCCAGGACGCCACGATTCGCGGCTCCGTTCTCCTGCCACTCGCGCAGGCGCTCGACGCGCTGCTCGCCGACGCCGATCGCATGCTGGGCACGTCGCACATAGTGCTCGGACGAGCGGTGAGCCAGGGAATTCGCGGACTCAACCCCGGCGTCGCGTTACGCGTGCTCGAGGTCGCCCACGATGAGCGTGCCGGCGCCTCGGCCGACGCGACCAAGATCTACGTCCTGCCCGAGACGACGCCCGAGTTGCGGCCCGTGGCAGGCGTGCTCACGCTCGGGGAGGGCAACCTGTTGTCGCACGTGCAACTCCTCGCCCGGAATCTGGGTATTCCCAATGCCGCCGTCTCGACCGCGCTGCTGTCGGTGCTCGAAACCGCCCGCGGCGACAGTGTGTTCTACGCGGTGTCGCCACTCGGTCGGGTGCTGGTCAAGCGGTCGGCGGAGCTCACCGCAGAAGAGCGCCAACTCGTCGAGCGGGGACGGGCGGTCGGCACTGAGCGATATCAACTCGATACCCGACGGCTGCGACTGGATCGGACCGCACCGATTCCGTTGCAGGAACTCCGGCTCGAGCACTCCGGGGTCGTGGTCGGCCCCAAGGCAGCGAACCTCGGGCAGCTCGCCGCGTTCTTCCCGACCCGGGTCTCCAAGGGGCTGGCTTTGCCGTTCGGCATGTTCTACACGCACGTGAACCGCCGCTTCGAATCCGAGCGGACGGCACTCGAGGACTTGCGGAACGCGTACGTCGAAGCCGGCCGCATGCGCGCGCGTGGCGTCGACGAGGCCACGATCGATCGGTTCGTGTTCGACGCGTTGGCGCGAATGCGGCGCGCGATCATGGAGTTGGAGTGGCTCCCCCAAACGCGCGACGCCGTGATCCAAGCCATGCGGGAGACGTTCGACGACGATCTGAGTGGCGGGCTGTTCGTTCGCAGCGACACCAACGTCGAGGATCTACCGCAATTCTCCGGAGCCGGACTCAACCTGACCGTCCCGCACCAACGCACCGTCGATGGGATTCTCAACTCCATCAAACGGGTGTGGACCTCCCCGTTCAGCGAGCGCGCGTACTTGTGGCGAAAGCAGATCCTCGATGAGCAGGCCCAGATCTACCCGTCCGTGTTGCTGCTCGAGAGCGTCCATTCGGAGAAATCCGGGGTATTGATCTCGTCCGGACTTCAATTCGGTCGCGCCACCGACTTGACGATCGCCACGGCCGAAGGCGTCGGCGGTGCGGTCGAAGGCGAGGAAGCCGAAACGATCGTGGTCGGGAACGACGGAGTGGTGCGACTGCTTACCCAGGCCAAAGCACCGCAGCGCCGCGTGCTACTGAACACGGGTGAGGGAGGCTCACAGATGGTGGCGGCGCAACTGCCCGACACGCTGCTTCGACCCGACGAGATCAGCCAATTGCAGGCGATGGTCGCGCAATGGAAACGCCGAGTGCGCGACGCCGATCCAGGGACGAT
>JAOTWK010000218.1 GCA_029862935.1 Gemmatimonadota bacterium
AACCCGGATCGGCCACGCCTTTCCCGGCAATGTCGAACGCGGTGCCGTGGTCGGGCGCCGTCCGCACAAACGGCAGGCCCAAGGTGACGTTCACACCGGTCCCGAACCCCGCCACCTTCACAGCCGTCATGCCCACGTCGTGCGCCGGCACCAGAACCGCGTCGAATTCCCCGCGGCGGGCGCGCACGAACACCGTGTCCGCCGACAGCGGTCCAACCGCCCCCAACTCGTGGGCCGCGGGCTCGAGGATTTCCTGATCCTCGGTGCCAAACACCCCTCCCTCGCCGGCGTGCGGGTTGAGCGCGCAGAGTGCCAAGCGCGGGTCCTCGATTGCCCAATGCGTCTCGAGTGCGCGCCGCGTGAGGTGCCCGACCGTGAGGATTCGCTCCACCGTGATTGCGTCCGGCACCTGACGCAGGGGGATATGGGTCGTGAGGAGCACCACCCGTAGCTCGCCCGCCACCAGCATCATCGCGACATCCACGCCACCGGCGAGCGCCGCCAACCACTCCGTGTGTCCCGGGAAGTCGCGCCCCGCGAGATGCAGCGCCCGCTTCTCGGCCGGTGCGGTCACGATCGCGTCGACCTGGCCGCTGAGCGCGAGTTCGGTGGCGTACTCCACGGAGCGCACCGTCACCATGCCGGCTTGATGGGGCGACCACGATCCGGCCGCGTCCGGGCCGAAGTCGTTATCTGGGATGGGAAGGCGCGTCCCCACGTCCGGTAGGTGATCGAGCACGGCGGCGGGACCGATCACCCTGAAGTCGGCACCGGTGGGAGGTGACTCGAGCACTCTTGCCACGACCTCGGGCCCGATACCCCGCGGGTCTCCGACCGTAATGGCGACGCGTGGCGCCCGAAGCATCAGAAACGCGTTTCGATGTACGTCGCTTCGCGCAGGGAACGAAGATAGCGATCCATCGCGTTCTGGTCGGCCAACGTCGACCGCAGTTGATCGCGGACGTCCGCAAAGCTGTACTCTCCTTCGGGACGCTCGCCCTCGAACAGGAGGACGGCGAGCTTCGGACGCCGGTCGTCGAGCTCCAACGAGACCGGCCCAACGATATCTCCAGGTGCCGCGCCGGAAAGGGCATCCTGATAGCTCCCGGGCAATTCCTCGCGCGGAAAGTCCTCGACGAGGACTTGTTCCTGCCCGGCGTAGTCATGGTAGGTGCGCGCCAGCGAGTCGAACGGCACGCCATCAAGAAGCCGCTGTGCTGCTTCCTCGGCCCGGCGACGTGCTCGGTCTCGGTCGGCTTGGGTGATGTCGGGCACAATCAAGATGTGCCGGACCTGGACCTCCGCCGGCTGCGCGCGCTGCACCTGGATGACGTGATATCCGAAGACCGTCAACACCGGCGGTGAGATCGCACCGGGCCGCAGTCGGAAGGCGGCCGTTTCGAACTCGGGCACGAAGACGCCGCGCCGTACCCAACCCAAATCTCCCCCTTGGTCCCGCGTCGCAGGATCTCCGGAATACCGACGAGCCGCCTGGCCGAAGTCGGTTCCGTCCCGGATGGCCTTGGCCAAGCTGTCCGCGATCCCAAACGCTCGCGCCAACGCGCCACTGTCCGGCTCGACCCGCACCACGATCTGCCGAAACGAGACGGTTGCCGGTCGCCGTCCCTGTTGAGCCTTGGTCGATTCGTAGAACTCCCTGAGCTCGGCCTCCGTCGGCGCGAGTGGTGTGAGTCGGCCGGTCTCGCGCAGCATCTGCATCAACTGGCTCTGCAGCAGCTCACGTCGCTGCTGATCCGTCAGCCACCGACGATACTCCTCCGCGCTGCCAAAGTTTGAAGATTGCAGCTGTCGGCGGAACTCCAGCTCGGAGGCAAACTGCCCACGAACTTCCCGAAAGGCGCGCTCGACTGCCGCTTGGACCTCCGGCTCAGCGACTCTGATCATCGTGTCGCGGAGCGCCGCCTGCACCATCAACTCCTGAGCGATGAGCCGCTCCAAGATTTGGCGTCGTAACGCCATCCTTCCCGCCGAATCAGGAGGCAGTTGGCCGCCTTGACTGCGATAGAGGTTGAGCTCTTCATCAACACGCGAAAGGGGAATGACGCTGTCGCCGACGACTGCCGCGATCTGATCGACGACGGTGTAGTCCTGGGCGTGCGCTGTCGAGGGCGGCGGCAGGATACTGAACGCCGCAAGCGTCAGCAGTGTCTTACTCAGGCGGTGCATCGCTCGCAGAATCCGTTGTGACGGGGGATTCTGGACCCGGAGCCGCGGTCCGCGCCCGTACGATCGCTTCAACAGCTTCGAGCGTCTCGTCGATGGCAGAGGACGACACATCCCATCTCATGTCCTGGCGAAGTCTTTCAGCGAGGAACGCGGGCACGACAACCGCATTCCGCTTGCCCTGCGCAAGGTCGTAGTAGAACAATCGAATGACGCTGTCTACCACCTGGCGACGCGCGTCGTCCGTTTCTACACCAGCAAGTGCCGAGTCGAAGCCCACACCCCGAGACACCTGCTCGATCTCACCCTTCAGCCGCTCGCGCAGCGAAGTCTGGTCTTCCTCAAGCCACTCGGCGCCGGCTTCCTTAGCTGCGCGGACCAACACCTCGTTCCGAATGAGCGATCGCGCCAGTCCGGTCAGTTGCTCATCGGAAGCCCCCGACACGCCCTGGTGCACCACTTCGGGGAGCGCCTGTAACCAGCGCACGAAATCCGCCGTCGTGAATCTGCCACCCTTGAACGTTCCAACGACCTCGGACGCCTTGAAAGTGCGCAGGGGGGCCGCGGCCGCTTCACGCATTCTCCCAGGCCCGTCCGATCGCACCTTGACGTTCCAGCGCGATTCCAACTCCTCGAGAAAGAGGCTGTCCATCTGGCTGACCAGCATCTGTTCGACGGCTTCCTCGAACTCAGCACGGACATCGGCGAGCCCGGGCCGCCAGACGATGTGATATCCGTACTGCGTCTCGACGATCTCCGAGCGCGTACCCGGTGCAAGCTCGTATGCGGCGGCCTCGAACGGAGGTACCATCTGTCCGCGCTCGATCACCCCGAGGCTCCCGCCCTGCCGTTTGGCCGTCGGATCATCGTTCTGCTCGTTGGCCTCGGCCCACGGGAGTCCTCCGTTCAGTCGGACCAGCAATCGGTCTGCTTTCACGCGCGCCGCCTGCTTGTCCGGTGGAGCCATGTCCGGGGTAGTCCGAATCAGGACGTGATAGATCATCCGCATGTCGCCGGCACTGAAGACGCTGTCGACGATTGCAGAGTCCATGGAGACGCGAGCGGCGATCAGTTCATCGTGGTATTCGTCCACCAACCACTGATCTGCTTCAGGCCACATTGCGTAAAACACGGTCGCAGAGTCGAGCAGTGAGTCGCCCGCCGCCAGCCGCTGCCCGAACAGGGCAAACTCGACCCAGCGATAGGCCCACTGCTCCACCACCTCACGACGGTTCGGCATGTTCTTCGCACTTGCCAGCACCGCCGCCAGCGTGTCGCGATGAAGTCTCAGAGCGCCCGCACGCGCAACGACATCACCATCTCCGCGAAACGCATCACCGACCGCGCAGCTCGCCATCGTCGACACCACGACACCCAACGTCACAGCGTGCCACGCCATTCGCCTCCGCGCCACGCCCCGGTCACTTCGTACAGCTCGCATCGTGTTCAATACCCTACTTTCTCGTCATTGGTGCCAATAGCGGCCCCCAGCGCCCGCACGAGCCCCGGCCCGACGGCCAATCCGCCCAATCGCCTGAGCTTGAGCGCGAGCGGTACGGCGTGCCGCACTTCCGCTGCGAACTGGATCTCATCCAGTGCGGCCGTGAGTCGCAACAGCTTCGGCCTTGCCTCCGCGCGGAACTTCAACCGAGCCTCGTCGCCTCGCACCAGGACCGAACGCAGCCCGAGTGCCGCACCGAGAATCCGGAGCTCTGACACGATCAACAGCCGGTCAGCTTCATCGGGAAGGGGGCCGAAGCGATCGCGCATCTCGTCGCGCAGCGACGCAATCTCGCCAAGTTGGACGGCCCGCGCCAGCCGACGGTACAGGTCGAGCTTGGCATCGTCATCTGCCACGTACTCATCCGGGATGCGCGCCGGCGTATCGAACGTGACATCCGGCGACGGTTGGTCGGTCGTGCCAGCCTCACCTTGAATCACCCGCACCGCATCATCCAGCCACCGGAGGTACAGATCGAACCCGACGGCGTGCGCATGACCCGATTGCGCAGCGCCGAGGAGGTTGCCGGCACCCCTGATCTCCAGATCCCGCAAGGCAATCCAATAGCCCGCGCCGAGCTCGGTGTGATGCTCGAGCACCTTGAGCCGCCGCTCGGCATCGGGATCGACCAAATCCGGCACGAGCAGATAGCAGTATGCGCGGCGATGCCCCCGCCCGACGCGACCACGAAGTTGATAGAGCTGGGCCAATCCGAACTCGTGTGCTCTGTGTACGATCATCGTGTTCGCATTGGGCACGTCGAGCCCGGACTCCACGATCATCGTCGACACGAGGATGTCCACCTCACCCGCAACAAACTGACGCATGTGTTGATCGAGATCTCGCTCGCGCTGCTTGCCGTGCGCCACCGCAACCGTCGCGCGGGGAGCCAGCCGCCGCACACGATCCGCCACGGCTTCGATCGTCTCGATGCGATTGTGCACAAAGAACACTTGTCCGCCACGATCGAGCTCGCGCGCCATGGCTTCGGCGAGCAGATCATCGTCCCACGGCTCGATGAACGTGAGCACCGGCGACCGATCTCGAGGCGGCGTCTGGATGATCGTGAGGTCTCGAAGTCCCGCGAGCGCACCCTGCAACGTTCGGGGGATCGGGGTCGCGGTGAGCGTGAGGACGTCGACCTCGAGCCGGAGCGCCTTGAGTCGCTCCTTGTGGCGCACGCCGAAGCGGTGCTCTTCATCGACCACCAAGAGGCCAAGATCCCTGAACCGGACATCCGAAGACAACAGGCGATGGGTCCCGATCACGATATCGACGCTCCCCGCTGCCACCTCCTGTAACACGCGCCGTTGCTCGGCTGGAGTGCGGAACCGTGACAGCACCTCCGTCTTCACCGGGAAGTCGGCCAACCGCTCATCAAACGTCCGGCCATGCTGCTCCGCGAGGATCGTGGTGGGCACGAGCACGGCTGTCTGCTTCCCTGCCTGCACGGCCTTGAACGCAGCTCGCACCGCAACCTCGGTCTTGCCGTAGCCCACATCGCCTACGATCAACCGATCCATGGGCTGCGGTCGCTCCATGTTACGCTTGGTCTCGTCGGCGGCTTTGCGCTGGTCAGGCGTGTCCTCGTACAGGAACGACGATTCCAACTCACGTTGCCATTGTGTGTCCGGCGGAAACTGAAAGCCGCGTGCCACGCGCCGCTGGGCGTAGAGATCCAACAACTCTGCAGCCATACGATTCACCGCGGCTTCCGTCTTGGCTCGTTGGCGTGCCCAGCGTTTGCCACCAAGACGATGCAGGCGCGGTGGCAGCGCATCCGATCCGTCAGTCGTGCGGAACGGTTCGATCTGGTCGAGGCGATAGAGGGGGACATTCAGCCGATCCCCACCTTCGTATTCGAGCACCGCGACCTCGATGGCTCCACCCAACTCGATAGTCTCGATTCCGCGATACAGCCCAATCCCGTGCTCCAAGTGGACCACATAGTCCCCTGGCGTGAGCCCAGCAGCCACCGCGGCACCCAGTGCCTGGCGATAACGCCGCGGACGACGAAGCCGACGTTGGCGCTGAAAGATCTCGTGGTCAGTGAGCACCACGAGCCCAGGCATACGAAACCCAGCGGTCAGCGACCCGAGTGCCAACGTGAGCGTGGCGGGGAGCCGGCGGTAGCGGGCGTCATCACCTCCCAGGATCTCTTCGAGTCGCTCGAGTTGTCCTTCGTTGTCGCAGAGAATCAAGGTCGGCTCGTCCCGCACGAGCGCCGCGAGCCGCTTCATCTTCCGTTCGACTCCGGGCGGTCCCCCGAGCCGGAACGGATGATCGATCGGTTCCCGCTCGACTTCCAACTTCGCGAGGCCAGCCCAGCGAGTGTGCCACGACGCCGGATCGAGGAACACCGCGTCTCGACTCGAAACGTCCTCACCCAGGCGCCGTGCAATCTCCAGCGAGTGCGAGGCCTCGTCCCAGATCCGTTGCACGTCGCTCTCGTTGACGCCACGATCGACCACGACGAGCGTGTCGGCCGGCAGCAACTCGAGGAGTGAGCGTCTGCTTGTTTCGAGGGAGTCCTCACGTTCCA
>JAOTWK010000219.1 GCA_029862935.1 Gemmatimonadota bacterium
CCGGGCTTCGTGTTCTACGTGGGCGATCACGCCACCGACGCCCTGTGCGCCGCTCAAGCCCGGTCGGCGCTCGAGCGTCAGGGCGCTGCGGTCAGCGTGGTGAGCGTCGGGGCATTCTATGGGGTCAAGCCGTCGCGACCGTGGGACATGGATCCGGATCACGTAGCGCACCAACCCGCCGACATCGTGACGATCGTAAGAAGCTACCTCGATGGACCGACCTCCATAGACGCGTAGAAACAAAACGAGCCCGGCATAACGCCGAGCTCGTTTTGAGAGTGAGTGGATGGCTGTCTAGTTCAACAGGTAGCGCAATCCGATTTGGATCTGCCACCGGGACAGAACGCTCGGATCATCCACAAAGGTTTCGGACGGGCCGGTGAAGTCGAACTCCGGCTCACCCCCCGCATCGAACCCTGTCAGCGTGAGCGGGGACGTCGCCGCCGGGCTCGCGACTTTCCGCACGCCCCAGTCCGAGTTGATCAAATTCCCCACGTTCAGGATATCCACACTCAGCTGGAACCCGTGGCGGTTGCCACCCGCGTTGATCGCAAAGTCCTGCAGCACGCGGAGATCGACCGTTTGATACATCGGGTTCAGCGCGCCAAACCGCTCAGCGATCTGCCCGCGGTGCGAGCTCAGATACTTGTCCTGCTCGATGAACGCGTCGAGGGCAGCCCAATCTGCAGGATTGTTCAAGTTGATCTCGCTCTCGCTGGCCGGAATGTAGATCAGGTCGTTGCCGCCCTGTCCGTCCCCGTTCACATCACCGGAATAGATGTACGAATACCGGTTGCCGCCGGCACCGGCAAAACGGTTCCCCTGCCCGATTTCCAGGAAGACACCGATCTGCGTGCGAGCGGCGTCGGACCAGGCCTTCGAATAGGTTGCACCGCCCACGATCCGGTGTCGCTGGCCGAACTCGGAATGGGCCAGTTGCGGGTTGTTGGGATCGCCCTGGACCGGCTGGTTCTGCCACAACACACTTGCGATCTCAGTCGACTTGAGGTTGTTCTTGGCCTCAGTGAAGCTGTACGCGAGCTGCGCGTTGAGGCCAAACGTGAACGCCTTCCTCAACTGGGCCGTGACGCTGAAGTTGTAGCCCTCCGACGTGTTGTCGATGACGTAGATGCCGGCGCCACCGTCAGGGTTCAGCTCATTGGCCCCGAACCCGCCATAGTACGGTCGACCGTCCGCGAGCGTCCTCACCGGTGCGACCAGATCGGCGTTCCGCATGTAGATCGAGTGGATGTCCTTGCCATAGATGAACTCGACGGTCCCGAGCACGTCGCCTGGCAGCCGCTGATCGATCGCGATGTCGGACGTCCACACCTGCGGCCACTTGAAGTCCGGATCCATCGCGTTCAGGTCGAACGACTGCTGCAGAATGGCGTCGTCGGACGTAGGAATCTGCTCGACACCTTCGTTCGAGAACGGCGCCCACAGATTGGGATTGGCGCCCGGGTTGGAGATCACGTTCCCCACCCACACGAATGGGACACGACCGGTGAAGATGCCAGTGCCGCCGCGAATCTGCGTGCTGCGGTCGCCCGTCACGTCCAAGTTGAAGCCCACGCGTGGCGAGAACAGTGGCGTGGCGCCAGGCAAGCTGGCCTGATCCACCGTTTCCGAATTCCCGTTCTCGTCCAGCGCCGTCAAGCCCGTGGAGAACGGATTTGCAACTGGATCGGTGAAGTACAGGGGAAAGTCGACTCGCACACCGGCCGTGAGGCTGAAGCGATCAGTCAGCGCCACTTCGTCTTGCACATAGAAACCCAACTGACCGATGCTGATCTTCTCACCCTTGTACGGCGCCGTCGCCGGCGTCACAAACGAGCTGAAGTCAGCCTGGTTCGGATTGGCCGGATCGGTCTCGTTGAAGAAGTCAGCCAGCGTCGCGAAGGTCGTGCCCCCGAAGCCCGTCGGGTTGTACGGCAGGAAGAACACACCGTGCCGGAAGATATTGAACGAATTGAAGAACGAAAACCGCTCGAAGTTGGCACCCACCGTCAGCACGTGCCGGCCGGCGAAGTAGCTGAAATTGTTGGTCAACTGCAAGACGTCCGTATCCAGAATGTTGTGGATCGAGAACGGCTCCTGGCCCACGGTCGTGTACGTGACCCCGCCCTCGCCAATCTCGATCGTCGGAAACAGCCCGTCGTTCCCACCGCCCGAAGCGGCGAACGGCGAACGGAAATCGCGGAAGCGATTGTAACTCGCGAAGAACCGGTTCGCGAATCGGCTCGACAATGTGTTGAGCTCCATCGCGATCGAGTGGACTTCGTTGTTGATCGCGTAACCCGAATTCTGGAACGGTAGGCTGCTGGAGTTGGGCCCGCGCCCGCTGTTCGCATAGCTTAACACGAACGGGTGGGGCGGAAGGTCCCGCTCGGCATCCAGGTAGTTGTACCGTAACCAAAAGGTGTTCTTGTCGTTGATGTTCCAGTCCAGCTTGGCCAACAACTTGTTGTTGTTGGTCTCGTGCACGAAGCCCTCATACGGGCCGGGATCGTAGCCGTACTCCTGGATCATGCGATCGCGGATCTGACCCATCACCGCGGCGTCCACACGGGAAATCCCGAGGCCCGAGGCGCCACCGGTACTGGCCACAAAGTTGGTGCCCGGATCATCGGTCCGCTCGATCTCCCCATTGATGAAGAAGAAGAGCTTGTCCGGAATGATCGGCCCGCCGAGGCTCGCGCCGGACTGCAAGAAGGTGAGATCCGGATTGGCAATGACCGTGGAACCGCTGACCTTGTTGCCTAGGAGGCTCTCGTTGCGGTAGAACGTGTACGCGGAACCGCGGAATTGGTTCGTCCCACTCTTGGTCACCGTGTTGACGTTGGCGCCGGTGAATCCTCCTTGGCGGACGTCAAACGGCGCGATGGAGACCTGCACCTCTTCCACCGCGTCGAACGGCACGGGCTCGGCGTTGGTCTGCCCACCCGGCGCCGGGTCGTCCAATCCGAACGAGTTGTTGAAGTAGGATCCGTCCAGCGAGATGTTGTTGTACAGCCAGTTTCGCCCGCCAAACGCATAGTTGCCGTCGTTTCTGGGATCCGTCCTGATCAGGTCGCGGGTGCTCCGCTTGATCGACGGAAGCAACGCAACCTGCTCGGGACTGATGAACGTTGCCGCGCCGGTGCGGTCCGCATTGAGGATCTCATCTTCCTCGGCGGTCACGACGAGACCGGCCAGGACCACGGCCTGCGGTGCCATCTGGAAGTTCAGCCGCAGGTCCTGCCCGAGACTCACGAAGATGTTTTGCTGCTCCTGCTGCGCATAGCCAATGAGCCGCACCGTGACGGTATACGGCCCGCCGACCCGCATGTTGGGGATGTTGTACGCTCCCCCCGAACGCACCAGCGTCTGGTACCGGGTGTTGCTGGGCACGTGGACCGCCACGATCACTGCCTGCGCGAGCGGACTCCCCGCCTGATCCGTGACGATGCCACTCATGGCTGCCGTCGTGACCCCCTGCGCGTCGAGACCACGGGTCCCGACCACGCCTCCCGCCACGACGAGTAGCGCCAAAGTGAGAACTCGACGAAGCATGGTCATCGCGCTCCTTTCCATTAGCAATCAAGTCTTCTGTCGACGTCGACCCAGCGGGTCGCCGCCCCACACAGGGCCAGCGAACGGTATCAAGGGCCCAACTCGCCAACATACACCTGCCAGGGAGCCGCGCTAGAGGGTGAACGGACTGCCCCACAAGTGGCCAAAAGGGGAGCCTGGAGCTAGGCTTGACGCGCACGAGAAGTCACCAGGCAATCCGGAACACGGGTATGGTGCGCGTCAAGATTTGCTGCATCGGATCGGTCGAGGAAGCGAGCCTTGCGGTGCGTCACGGCGCCGCGGCGTTGGGGCTCGTGTCCGCGATGCCGAGCGGCCCGGGCGTGATTTCGGAGGACCTGATTGCGCGCATTGCTGCCACCGTTTCGCCACCCATCGGGACGTTCCTGCTCACGAGCAAGCACGATCCCGACGAGATCATCGCGCAGCAGCGTCGCTGTCGCGTCAACGCGATTCAGCTCTGTGCGCCGCTTCCCGCACCGAGCCTCCAAACACTCCGCGCGGGTATGCCGGGCATTGCCCTGGTGCACGTCGTCCATGTCGCGGGTGAGGAGTCGGTGGCGGAGGGGTTGGAGAAGGCGCCACTCGTCGACGCGCTGTTGCTCGATTCCGGCACCCGGTCGGGACCCGACCGCCAGTTGGGCGGCACAGGGAAGACACACGACTGGGCGGTAAGTGCGGAGATTGTGGCCCAGTCACCCGTTCCCGTCTTCCTGGCCGGCGGGCTCACAGCCGAGAATGTCGGGGAGGCCATCAGCATGGTCCGCCCGTTCGGCGTGGACGTGTGTACGGGTGTCCGCACCGACGGGCAGCTGGACGAGCCAAGGCTCGAGGCGTTCTTGGCGGCAACGCGGGAGATCACGGATCATTGAGTTCTTGGCCCCTTGCGGACCTTTTCCGCGGGCGCCATCGTTCTCGTAAGTCGTTTCTGCGGAGGGATTTATGAACGGTCGACCTCTGTTTCTGGCAGCTGCCATCGTTGCCACCGCCTGCGCCACGGCAAGTCAATCCGGCGAGACAACTTCCAGAATGGACCTCATCAGCGAGGCTGACATCGCGGAGCTGAGCGCCGCAACGGCGTTGGACGTCGTTCGGCGGCTGCGCCCCGCCTGGTTGCGCGTGAGGACCGGAGGAGACGAACCGGTCGTGTATATCGATCGAACCCGGCGCGGCGGCCTGGAACTCCTCAGCAGCCTCGCCATCGAGGTGGTACAGGAGATGAGCTACATGTCGGCCTCAGAAGCGACGATCCGCTTCGGGACAGGGCATCGCGGCGGGGCAATTCTGGTGACTACGAAGCGCTAGTCGTCGCCAGGCGTTTCAATCTGAGACATTTCCAGTTGTCACTCCCCTCTTGACGGTTGGGTGGGCGGGGACAATCATATCTGACTCCTGTCACATATGTGACTGGACCTATAGGGATTTAGGGTTTCGGCGCGCGGCGCGGCCTCTCCCATGCCTCGCGGCAGCGCCAGCATTCGTGAATACCACATCGAGCTCCGAGGAGGTGACGCCCGCCGCAGAATTGGCTTGTCAGACGGAGAAGACAGGACGGTGAAGACCGCTCTGTCGCGGTTCACTCAGTAGTAAGGAGGCAACACATGCGCATTAGACGTTTGTGGCCCGTGTTTGGCGCCCTCGTGCTGTTGGTGCTGACCGGGCCCCCCGTGGAGGCGCAGACCGGCATCATTCAAGGTCGCGTCACGGACCAAGCCACGGGTCAACCGGTCCCCTCCGCGCTGGTATCGGTGGTGGGCACCAACCGGCAGGCTCGCACGGCCCAGGATGGGACGTACGAGCTCCGGAACGTTCCGCTCGGCAACGTCACGATCCGCGCGACCACGATTGGATACGCCGCGCAGACGCAGACGCTGGCCGTCGCGACGGGAGCCGTGAGCACGGCCAACTTCCAGCTGACCCAAGCCGCTGTGAGCCTCGACGCGCTCGTCGTCACGGCAACTGGTGAGCAGCGCCTGGTCGAGGTGCCCAACGTCATTGCGACGGTGAATGCAGCTCAGGTGGCCGAGGAAGTGGCGCCAACCAGTCTGTCCTCGCTCATTCAGGGGCGGGCCACGGGCGTGCAGATCATCAACGGGAGCGGCAGTGCCGGCAGCGGCACGCAGATCCGCATTCGCGGCTCCAGCAGCATGTCGCTCACCAACGAGCCACTCCTCGTGGTCGACGGCGTGCGGGTCGACAACCGTCAGGGCGATGGCGGCAACGTCGGCGGCCAGACGATTTCCCGCATCAACGACTTCAACCCCGACGAGATCGAGAGCATCGATATCGTGAAGGGTCCGTCAGCCGCTGCGCTCTATGGCACCGCCGCCGCCAACGGCGTGATCGTCGTTAAGACGAAGCGGGGCCGTGTCGGCGCCCCGGTGTGGAACATCTACGGCGAGTACGGGCTCGTGAGCGACGTCAACGATTTCCCGAGCAACTTCACGGGTCGGGACGCCGCAGGCAGCTCGTGCCGCACATACAATCTGGCGGAAGGCACGTGCACCCAGACGCTGCTCGAGCAGGCCAATCCACTCGAGTCGGCAACCACGTCGCCCTTTAGGACCGGACGGCGCGGGCAGGTCGGCCTCAACGTGGCCGGCGGCACGCCCGATGTGCAGTACTTCATCTCCGGGGAAATTGAGCGGG
>JAOTWK010000220.1 GCA_029862935.1 Gemmatimonadota bacterium
TGTCGCCTTCTCCCGACCGATCGTGGTGTCCGGGCCATGGCCTGGGTACACAATCGTCTCGTCGGGCAGGGTCATCAATTGGGTGCGAATACTGGACAGCAGCGTTGCGGTGTCGCCACCTGGCAAGTCCGTCCGTCCGATCGACCCCGCGAACAGCGCATCGCCGGCAAACACCATTCCGTGTCCGACGAACGCCACGCCACCGGGGCTATGCCCCGGAACATGGCGCACTTCAAACCGCAATCCGCCCACGCTCATGGTATCGCCTCGGGCGATCTCGTGGTCCGGCACCGGAGGTCGCTCCGCCTGCACACCCAACCAGGCACCCTGCTGCGCAACGTTGTCATACAGGCGGCGGTCAGCGGGGTGCAGATGCACCGGCACGCCCGTCCGCTCGACGACCGTTCCCACACCCAACACGTGGTCGAGGTGGGCATGCGTGAGCCACACGGCTTCGAGGGTCAGATCTTCCGTCTCGAGCCGCCGCAGGAAGAGCTCCGCCTCTTCTCCAGGGTCGATGAGCACGGCACCCTGCGTGTCGGCGTCAGCCAGCAGGTAGCAGTTCTCCTGGTAGACGCCGTTCGTCAGGCAGATGACCCTAGGATGAGCCAACGCCGGCCGGCGCCTCCTGCGCCTGATCTCGCCGCTCGGTGAGGTACTTCTCCACCGCCATCGCCGCCGTTGTGGCATCGCCCACGGCCGTCGTGATCTGCCGCACGAGCTGCACGCGCAAGTCACCGGCCGCAAACAGCCCTTGGATCGACGTCATCATGTTGGAATCGGTGATGATGTACCCGCTTGCATCGTGGTCGAAGTGTCCTTTGATCAGCCCCGAGTTCGGGGTAAACCCAATGAAGATGAACACGCCGCCGACCGCGAGCGTCGACTGGTCACCAGAGACCGTGTCTTTGAGCCGCAGCTGTGTGACGCCACGGTCGGTTCCGTCGATCACGTCGACGACCTTGTTCCACACGACCTCGATCTTCGGGTTCTTGAACGCACGCCGCTGAATGATCGGCGACGCACGCAGCTCGTCCCGACGGTGAATGATGTAGACCTTCTCGGCGTACCGCGTGAGGTAATCGGCTTCCTCGACGGCGGCGTCGCCACCGCCGATAACGGCCAATACCTCTCCCTTGAAGAAGGCGCCATCGCACACGGCACAATACGACACCCCCTTCCCCGCATACTCCTGCTCGCCGGGGACATTGAGCTTCCGCGGTGTGCCGCCCGCCGTGAGGATCACGGCCGGTGCGCGGTACGTCTTGCCAAGCTGCGTCTGCACGTCAAAATCACCGTCGCTCCGCTTCACGATCGACTCGACCGTGTCCATCAGGATCTGTGCGCCAAACTTCTTGGCGTGCTCGGTCATGAGCCTTGCGAGTTCGGGTCCCTTGACGCTCTCGAACCCGATGTAGTCCTCAATGGCGTCGGTATTCAACAACTCGCCGCCGGGCATGCCCCGTTCGATCACGAGCGTGTTCAGCATCCCGCGACCGGCATACATGCCCGCGCAGAGCCCCGCGGGCCCCGCGCCGACGATGATGACGTCGTACGATTGGTGATCGCTGGTTTCCTGCTTCTTCACGGCTTCCTCAATCTGTTGTCGTCCTCTTGTCGTCGTCGGTGGATCCAGCCCTTGCCATTTCTCAACAACACAGAAGGTCCGCCCGACGTTCCCGGTTCAGGTCCCGAGTACCTTGAGGTTCTCGTCCGTCCCGGGCATTCCGCGTGCCGCATACACGACCGTCCCGTCCCGGTCCACCAATACAACGGTGCGTTGAATCTTCTTCCCGTCTTCTTTCAGTGCCCCATAGGCGGCAATTGCCGTGCGGTCTGGATCACTGAGGAGCGGAAACGGCAACTTGAGCTTTTGGGCGTAGCGGCTGTGGCTTTCTGAGCTGGCAAAATTCACACCCAGCGGCTGCACGTCAGCTTTCTTGTATTTAGCAATCTCATCGCGCACGGCGGAGAGTTGCCGGTTTCAGCCAGGAGTGTTGTTCCCGGGATAGAACACCAGGAACGCTCGAGAGTTCTCGAGCACCTCTGCCAGTCGATAGCGACGGCCGTCCGACGCGTCGAGTTCGAAGTCGGGAGCCGTCGCGCCGACCTCGATCATGTCTTTCATCATCCAACCTCCAACTCTGTCATGCGCGCGGCATGAGCCTCATCTAAGATACGTACCCATTCTTCTGGCACACCCACACTCCCGAGCGGCGCCCGATCCGCTTCTTCCATTGGACCGTGCCAATCGGATCCGCCAGTCTTGAGGAGTGACAGTTCCACCGCCATGGTCTCAATCCGGCGTCTCGTGAGCTCGTCGTGCGCCGGATGCAAGACCTCCACGCCGTCCAGACCCTGGAACTTGAGACGCTCGAGTCCCGCAGGCGTTGCGCGAACCCCAAGGTGCGCCGCCGACGACACGCCGCCGCCCGCGCGAATCACCGACGTAACTTCCTCGACGCTCGGGAGATCTTTCGGCACGAATGCGGCCCGCCCGTAGCCGATGTAGCGCACGAAGGCATCCTGAATGTTGCCCACATGACCGCGCCGCTTGAGGGCTCGCGCCACGTGCGGGCGTCCCACGGCATCGCCGTGAGACTCCGCCAGCACGTCGTCGATGGTCAACGTCCTGCCAATCTTTCGCAGCCGATCCACGATTCTCGTTGCGCGCTTCAGGCGCCCAACGCGCTGCGCGTCGAGAAAGCTCGCCAGTCTCTCGTCGTCGGGGTTCAGGAAATATCCCAAGAGGTGCATCTCACCCCAGGGCACGTCTACGCTGAACTCGCATCCTGGAATGACCCGGATCCCGCTCGCCGCGCTGGCCTCGACCGCGGCGGCAACGCCAGAGAGAGTGTCGTGATCCGTCAGGGCAAGGATGGTGACGCCCGCCGTCGCAGCGTGCCGCACGACGTCAGCAGGCGCGAACTCCCCGTCCGACGCCGTCGAGTGCACGTGCAGATCGATCACGAGTGGGACTGCGGGATGCGCTTGCCGTAGCGCATCTCCGGGCTGGTCGCGGCGGGCTGCGACTGACGGAAGAATTCGAGCAGCCGCGCGTCCGAGAGCTCGCGTAGCGCTACGTCCCACCGTCGAGTCGCCGTCGGCGAGAAGCGCGTGACGCGCCGCACGCGATTCAGGCTCGAGCCTGTCTCAAACACCAGCCCGAACTCGTCGCGCTCGTACACCGTCACACGTCCAGACGGGTACACGAACCATGGTTCCCCATCCACATCAATCGTCCGCCGCGCCATCCTCAAACCGCTCCTTCCGGAAAGGCCTCCAGGTCCTGTTTCACATCGGCCATGAACCGATCGGCGTCCGCGCCGTCCACCACACGATGGTCGTACGACATCCCCAGCATGCCTAAGGTGCGAATCGCAATCACGTCCTGCCCGTCGTCCATCGTGATCACCTTCGGTCGCTTCTCGATCGCGCCGATGCCCAGAATGGCGACCTGGGGCTGATTGATGATCGGGGCCCCGACAAACGAACCGAACCCGCCGGGATTCGTAATCGTAAATGTCCCCTGCTGGACTTCGTCGGGATTGAGCCGCTTCGTTCTCGCGCGCTCGGCAAGATCTGCCGCGTTCTTTGCGATGCCGAAGAGGGATAACTCGTCGGCGTGTTTGAGCACGGGAACGATCAGTCCCCAATCAAGCGCCACGGCGATACCGATGTTGACCGACTGGCGGTAAATGATGCTGTCCCCGCTGACCGAGGCGTTGACCACCCGGTGCTTGCGCAGGTTGTCGGCGATCACCTTGATCACGAACGTCAGGTACGTCGGATTCGCCCCGCGTTCCCGATACTGCGCCTTGATCGAGGCCCGCAGGCGACTGATACGCGTGAAATCGACCTCGTAGAAGCTCGTCACGTGCGCGGACACGCGACGCGAGATCACCATGTGATCCGCCGTGAGCTTGCGAATCCTGCTCATTGGCTCGACGACATCGCCTGGCCACGCCTCGACCGTCGGATGCGCCAGCTCGCCCGAGGGCGGGACTGCGGCCGGCCGTGGCGCGGCAGCCGGCGCCGCGCGATGCGCGCCCGACTCGATGAAGGCCAGGAGGTCCTTCTTGGTCACGCGACCGGCGTGCCCCGTTCCGTCGATCCGGCTGATATCGACCCCATGCTCGGCCGCAATCCGCCGCACCAGCGGTGTCGAACGATGGCGCAACAGATCGTCGGCGGAATCGGAGGGAGACGGGGCAGAGGGGGCCGCGGGGGCACGAGGGGCGCTTGAAGCGGCAGTAGGGGCAGGGGCGGCAGGAGCGGAGGGCACCTCTCTCGCCACATCCCCTGCCACATCTGCCGCGTCCTTTTCTGCCGCTCCTGCCGCTGCATGCACGGCCGCCTCCGTCTCCAACACCGCCACTACCGTTTGCACCGCGACAGTCTCCCCCTCCGGGACTTTGATCTCCGCGAGTACACCTGCTGCCGGCGACGGAATCTCGGCATCGACCTTGTCTGTCGAGATTTCGAGGATCGCCTCGTCGCGCTTCACCTCGTCCCCGACCTTCTTGAGCCAGCGCGAGACGGTGCCCTCGACAATGGACTCGCCCATCTGCGGCATGATCACGTCAACTCGAGACATCCGAACTCTCCCACAGTGCTTCCCCGGCTTTCACCGGAGATTTCGGTCATTGCAGCGTCTTTTCGGGTACGCACGGCGTGCCGATCGGTCGCATTCTACGATCCATGAGACCGCATGCAGCCAGAGCGTCGGCGGTGAAGTGGTACCACATCATCTGGGCGACCTACCGCCGCCGCCGCGTGTTTAAGATACCTGCGCTCAGACGATTCTGCGAGCAGTCGATTCAACTCAGGTGCGCCCATACGGACTGGCGCGTCGAGTGTGCTGCTGTCAGCGCTGACCGAGTACGGTTGCTGGTCTGCGCATCCGCACGAGTTCCGCGTCACGTGCTGTTGCAAGCCCTGAAGCGGTCAGTCGCGCTAGCAGTGCGCGATACCGGAGCCATTCGGCTCCCACGCAGGGCATGGGACGACGGAGCGTGGTGTGCCACCGTGAGCAGTGGTGCAAGCATCGCGGTCGTCCGGCGCCACCTCACAGGTGTGTCGGCGGGAGGTGCGGTGAACGACCGGGAGAATCCGCGCGTGCCGCCCGCTCTTCAGTACGAGAGGAGCGACCGGGCAGCTGCAATGATGTCCGGCGTCTGGGGAAGCACGTAGTCCTCGAGGCTCGCCGCGTACGGCAGCGGCGTGTCACGAGCCGTCACCCGCCGAACGGGAGCGTCCAGCCACTCGAACGCCTGCTCGTTCACGCGCGCTGTAATCTCTCCCGCAATACCACCGGTGCGCGTGTCTTCGTGCACAATAAGCAGCCGGTTGGTCTTTTTGACGGAAGCCACAATGGCACCATCGTCCATCGGCAAGAGCGTTCTGAGGTCAATCACCTCGACCGACACGCCATCCGATCGCTCGAGCTCCTGCGCCGCCTCGAGCGCTTTCCACACCGTCGCTGACCATGAGACGATGGTGAGATCACGACCGTCCGCGACCATGCGAGCGGGGCCGACAGGCGTCACCACCTCCTCGCCTTCCGGCAACTCCTCTTTCACGCGTCGATACAGGTACTTGTGTTCGAAATACAGCACGGGATCGGGATCACGAATGGCAGCCGTGATCAGCCCCTTGGCATCCCTTGCGGTCGCCGGACAGACGAGCTTGAGACCGGGCGTGTGAAAGAACGCCGCCTCGGGCATCTGTGAGTGGAACGGTCCGCCACGCACGTATCCGCCCGTTGGACCCCGTACCACGATCGACGTCGACAACCCGGCCCGGTACCGCGCCGTGGCAACGTAGTTGGTGAGGACGTCGTACGCGGCGGCGATGAAATCCATGAACTGCATCTCGACGACCGGCTTGAGCCCCATGTGCGCTGCCCCTGCCGCCGCACCAACGATGGCCGCTTCGCTGATCGGCGTGTCGATCACCCGAGAACGACCGAAGCGTTCAAGAAACCCATCCGTGAGCTTGAAGGCCCCGCCGTACGCTCCGATGTCCTCGCCGAGGAGGAAGACTCGCTCGTCGCGCTCCATCTCTTCCCAGAGACCCTGACGCAGGGCCTCCAGATATGTCACCTCAGCCATGCGTGATCCGACCACCGACCCTCGATCGGCAACCCATCGCCGGGGAGCAACCCAAGGTCACGGCGCCACAGCGGCCGGATAGCCTGC
>JAOTWK010000221.1 GCA_029862935.1 Gemmatimonadota bacterium
TTCGGGGCAGACGACCACCGTCATGATCGAGATGGAATCGGTGGCCTTGGCCCTCGAGGCTGTGGTGGTGACCAGCTACGGCGACCTGCAGGAACGGCGCGATCTGACCGGGGTCGTCCAGGCAGTTACGGCCGAGGAGTTCAATCCCGGCCGCGTCGTCAGCGCCGAGGAACTCATCCAGGCCAAGATCCCCGGTGTCCGGGTGATCGACAGTGGCGAGCCGGGCGGCGGGATCTCGATCAGGATCCGCGGCGGCACGTCGGTGACGAGCAGCAACGAGCCGCTGTTCGTGGTCGACGGTATGCCGCTGGCCGTTGGTGGAGGGATCTCGGCCGGGCGCAACCCGCTCAACTTCCTCAACCCCGACGACATCGAGTCGATCACGGTGCTCAAAGACGCATCGGCGACGGCCATCTACGGCTCCCAGGGCGCGAACGGCGTGGTGCTGATCCAGACGAAGGGTGGGCAGCGCGCGGTGGGCGGCACGGGAAGCCAGTTGAGCTATACCGGCACCGTGTCCGGCTCGCCCGTCACCGCCGGCCCGCCGGTGCTGACCGCCGACCAGTTCCGCGCTGCGGTGGCGCAGTACGCGCCGTCCTCCAGCAGCCTGCTCGGTAGCGAGAACACGAACTGGCGCGACGCCATTTTGCGAACCGGCGTCGGGCAGGAGCATACCATCGCCTTGGCCGGTGCGACCAGCGACTTCGACTACCGCCTGTCGCTCGGGTACCTCAGCCAGCAAGGCGTGGTCCGCGGTTCGGAGACCGAGCGTGCGACGGTCGGGCTGGGCTTCCGGCAGTCCTTCTTCGAGGACCAGCTGCGCATGACCGCGAACGTGCGGGGTGCGCGGATGAACGACGACTTCTCACCCGGCGGCGTGGTCGGCGGCGCTACCATCTTCCAGCCAACCCAACCGATCCTGGACCCGAGCAGCCCCAACGGCGGGTACTTCGAGTGGTACGACTACGCACTGGCGTCCAACAACCCGGTTGCCGAGCTGGAGCTGACACAGGACAAGGGTACCACGTTCCGTAGCGTGGGCGACATTGAAGGAGAGCTTCAGGTGCCGGGTGTGGAAGGACTGACGGGCACTGTGCGCTTCGGCTACGACGCAACCAAGACGGAGCGCGAGACGTTCCGGCCGAGCTTCCTGCGCGGGGAGGCCGAGAGCGGCACCCCCGGGTTCGTGAGCCGTTCGAACTCGACCCAGTCCAACGTGCTGTTCGACGCGTTTGCCCGCTATGACCGCAGATTCGAGTCGGTGAATTCCGAGCTCAATCTCACTGCCGGCTATTCCTATGGGACGTCGAACAGCGAGTATCCGTACTTTGAGGCGCAGGGTCTGAGCTTCGACTTGCTCGGCACGGCGGGCGTCCCGGCGGCCCAGCAGCAGCGAACCAGCATCTGGGTCGACGAGAGCCGTCTCATCTCCTTCTTCGGTCGCGCCCACTTCTCGCTGGCAGACCGCTACCTGCTGACGCTGAGCGTGCGCCGCGACGGCTCGTCCAAGTTCGGACCGGACGAGCAGTGGGGCGTGTTCCCATCGGCCGCGATCGCCTGGCGTCTCTCGGACGAGCCGTTTCTGCGAAACGTTGGCTCGCTCTCCGACCTCAAGCTCAGGCTGTCATGGGGGAAGAACGGGAACCAGGCGTTCCCCAACTACCAGCAGTTCCCGTCCTACGCCATCGGCGAGCCGACGGCCCAGTATCAGTTCGGTAACGAGTTCGTCGCCACCATCCGGCCCGGGGCGGCCGACCGCGGCATCAAGTGGGAGGAGACGACGTCGTACAACGTCGGCATGGACTTCGGGTTCGCCAACGATCGGTTCACCGGCGCTGTCGACTACTACTTCAAGAAGACCGAGGATCTGATCTTCCGGGTGCCGGTCGCTGCCGGGACGTTCACGTCCAACTTCATCACGACGAACATCGGTAGCCTCGAAAACCGAGGTCTCGAACTCAGCCTGAGAGCGCTGCTCGTGGACGGCAGGGGCGGCGACTTCTCGTGGACCGCCGACTTCAACGCCGCGACGAATGCCAACGAGATCGTGCAGATCAACCCGTTCGGCGGCGGCGAGGTCATCCTCACGGGCGGTATCGCCGGTGGGGTCGGTAACTTCATCCAGGTGCTGCAGGCCGGACAGCCAATCAACTCGTTCTACGTCTACGAGCACATACGCGACGCGAGCGGCATGCCGATCTGGGAGGACGTCAACACCGACGGCACCATCGACGAGAACGACATCTACGTGGACCAGAACGCCGACGGTATCGTCAATCAGGACGACCGGGTGGCCTCCGAGAGCCCGGAGCCAAAGTGGAGCTTCGGCCACACGTCGCGCATTGCGTATCGCGGCTTCGACGCCGGCTTCACGATGCGGGCGTACCTCGGCAACTACGTGTACAACAACGTGGCCTCCAACTACGGGCACTACCGGGCCCTCACGTACGTGGGAGTGCCCAACAACCTGCACGCCTCGGTGTTGGATACCGAGTTCGAGCGCGAGCAGTACTTCTCGGACTACTACGTGGAAGATGCGTCGCTTCTGCGTCTCGACAACCTGACGGTGGGCTACACGTTTTCGCCGTTCAGGTCGGGTCAGCAGCTGCGTGTCTTCGGCGTCGTGCAGAACGTTTTCACACTGACCGGGTACAGTGGAGTCGACCCCCTGGCGGGCGTGAACGGCATCGATAACAACCTCTATCCCCGCTCCCGGACGTTCACGGCCGGCGCGAGCGTGCGATTCTGAGGCTGACTGCGGACTTACGAAAGGACGGAGCCATGAGAAGGATTCAACGCAATGCCGCCCTCGCAGTCGCCGCGCTGGCGATCGGGCTAGGCATGAGCGCGTGCACGGACCTGCTGGTCGAGCCGAAGAGCACGGTGACCAGCGGGAACGTCTTTACCGACGCGGCGTCATACCGCTCATTCCTGGCCAAGCTGTACGCCGGCCTCGCGGTGAGCGGGCAGCAGGGTCCGAGCGGCAACCCGGACATCGAGGGAAGCGACGAAGGCTTCGGTCAGTACATCCGCGGGTACTGGCAGCTGCAGGAGCTGCCGACGGACGAAGCGGTAATCGGGTGGGGCGATGCTGGTCTGCCCGAAATGGTCACATCACAGTGGGCCTCATCGAATCAGTTCGTCACAGCCATGTACTACCGGATCTTCTTCCAGATCGCGCTGGTGAACGAGTTCCTGCGGGAGACGACGGTCGAGGCACTGACGCCACGAGGCCACCAGAATATTGCGGAGATTCCGCAGTACCGGGCCGAAGCCCGCTTCCTGCGGGCGCTGAGCTACTGGCACGGCCTTGACCTCTTCGGCAGCATTCCGCTCGTCACGGAGGACTTCGTGGCTGGCTCCCCGCCACCGGCTCAGGCGACGCGCGGGGAGATCTTCGATTTCATCGAGAGCGAGCTGCTCGACATCCGGAGTCAATTGCCGGCTGTCGGCGCGGCCCAGTACGGCAGAATTGACCAGGCAGGCCTGTCGATGCTCCTGGCAAAGCTCTATCTGAACGCGGTAGTGTATGGGAAGGGCGATCGGTACGCTGACGCGCGGGCGGAAGCCGAAACCGTAATCGGCGGGCCGTACTCGCTGGACCCCGTCTACCACAACATGTTCCTGGCCGACAACAACCTGTCGCCCGAGTTCGTCTTCGCCGTGCCGTTCGACGGTCAGTTCACGCAGACGTGGGGTGGCACGACGTTCATCGCCCACGCGTCGGTGGGCGGGTCCATGAACCCCGGGGACTATGGGCTGGACTTCGGTTGGTGGGGCCTCAGGGTGCCGCCCGAAGTGGTCAACTTGTACGAAAGTGGCGCGGGCGGTCCTGACGGGCGGTCGGCCATCTTCTACACGAATGGCCAAAACCTCGCCGTGACCAGCCTGGGCGATTTCGCATCCGGGTTGGCGTTCCCCAAGTATCAGAACATCACCTCCACTGGGGTGGCGGGCTCCAACTCGACGCACGCGGATACGGACTTCCCCATGTTCCGTCTGGCCGACGCGTACCTGATATATGCCGAAGCCGTGCTGCGCGGTGGCGGCGGCTCCTCGGCGCAGGCCCTGACCTACGTGAACCAGATCCGTGAGCGAGCCTACGGCGACCCGAGTGGCAATATCACGGCGCCCGAGCTGACGCTGGACTTCGTGCTGGCCGAGCGCGCACGGGAACTGATCTGGGAAGGACACCGCCGCAACGACCTGATTCGGTATGGCCTGTTTACCGGTGGTACGTACCTCTGGGCGTTCAAGGGTGGATCAGCGGCCGGTGGGTCCACGAGTGATCATCTGAACCTGTACCCAATCCCGGCGTCGGAGCTGTTGGCCAATCCGAATCTGACACAGAACACGGGGTACTGATCGGCGCGGGCCCGCACACGCCTCGCCGTTGGAGACGCATGACCCATCAGCTCGGCCGCCAGTCGGCGGCCGGGCTGATGGCGCATTTGGGAGGCTCAACTGTCCGTGACCGTTCGTCTTAATGCCTTCCGTGCCACGCTGGTCGGGCTCTGTCTGCTCGGTGCCGGTGCCTGCGGAGAGCCAACCACACCCCCACGTTCGGCACGCGACCGCCGCGGCCGACGCTCGATCCCACCTACAGGCCGAGCGGCCATATGGCGGCCGGCGATGTCGTGGTCCACCTGTTCGAGTGGAAGTGGACCGACATCGCGACCGAATGCGAGACCGTGCTGGGCCCCGCCGGGTTCAAGGCCGTTCAGGTCTCGCCACCCCAGGAGCACAGCATTGTCCCGAGCCGCGACTGGAGCCAGCGCTACCAGCCTGTGAGCTATAGTATCGAGCGCAGCCGCTCGGGGACCGGAGACGAGTTTAGAGACATGGTGAACCGCTGCCGAACAGCCGGCGTGGGCATCATCGTGGACGCCATCATCAACCACATGACCAACTTCCCGAGCCCCGGTGTCGGCAGCAACGGCTCGGTGTACACGAAGTACGAATACCCAGGCCTGTACACCCCAAGTGATTTCCACGCGCCGTGCGCGCTGAACAATTACCAGAGCGCCGCCAACGTCCAGGAATGCGAGTTGTTCTCGCTGCCTGACCTCCACACCGGGCTGCCCACGGTGCGGCAGACGCTGGCCGATTACCTGATCGGGCTCGCTCGGCTCGGCGTCGAGGGCTTCCGCATCGACGCGGCCAAGCACATCCAACAGGTAGAGCTCGACGACATCATCGACCGAGTGAACGAGACACTCGCGGGTGAGGGACGACCACTACCGTACGTCTTTCTGGAGATCGTGGCGGGCGCAGGAGAAGCGTTGTCGGCACGCGACTTCTACGGTGTGGGGTACGGCTCGGGCGGTGCCGCCGACATTACGGAGTTCACGTTCGTCGGCGTGGGCAACAAGTTCCGGAACGTGAACGGCGAGTACATCGCACAGCTCAACCCCAACGGCACGCAAGGGAACCGGTTCTCCGAGACGGCGTGGGGCTTGATGCCGTCCGACAAGGCCGTGGTGTTCCTGCAGAACCACGACACGCAGCACCAGTGCGGTGTCGGCTACGGCGACGGCGACGTGTTCCGCCTCGCCAACGTCTGGATGCTCGCGCAGCCCTACGGGTATCCCTCCATCCTGTCGAGCTACGCGTTCAACTGCCCGGTGGGGAACTCGATAGGCCCGCCGTCCGATGCCGACGGCAACACCTACGATGTGACCTGCGCGTCGAGCCTCGAGACGGCGACGGTCGGCGAGTGGGTGTGCGAGCACCGCGACCCGACGATCCGCGCGATGGTGGGATTCCGCCGCGCGGTGGTGGGGACCCAGATCCAGGACTGGTGGGACAACGGCGCAAACGCGATCGCGTTCTCGCGCGGCGACCGCGGCTTCGTTGGGCTCAATCTTGAAGGCGCGACTGTGGCGATTAATGCGGCCACCGCGCTCGCCCCGGGCACCTACTGCGACGCACTCACGGGGGGCCTCGACGCTGGGACCTGCGTGGGCCGGAGCGTGGTGGTCGACGCTACCGGTCGCATCCAGCTCGACCTCGAGGCCGGCAGGGCCGTCGCGATTCACGTGGGTACCCGCGTGTGATCCGGCACGCGGTCCACCTATCATGAAGGAACTGAGAGCGCTCCGGTCCCTCGCCAAGGCGATGGGCGTCCACACCCGCTACACGGACGGACTTGGCAGGCGGGTGAGGGTGGCACCCGAAACGCTGGTCCGCGTGT
>JAOTWK010000222.1 GCA_029862935.1 Gemmatimonadota bacterium
CAGATAGCCGTCGATGAGCAGCATCACCGGCGTCATGTACTTGGTGGCCAACCGAACGGACTCGATGGCGACTTCAAAACCGTCGACTGGCGTGGCGGCCGCGAGGACCGGCAGTGGTGCATCGCCGTTGCGCCCGTACACGGCTTGGAACAGATCCGCCTGCTCAGCCTTGGTCGGCATGCCGGTGGACGGACCGGCGCGCTGGCTGTTGACGACCACGAGAGGCAGCTCCGTCGCGATGGCAAGGCCCAGGGCCTCGGTCTTGAGCGCGATCCCGGGACCCGAGCTCGCCGTGATACCGATGGCGCCAGCGTACGAGGCTCCGATGGCCGCGCAGATAGCGGCGATCTCGTCCTCCGCTTGGAACGTGATGACTCCGTAGGCCTTGAGGTTTGCCATCACATGGAGCAGGGGCGAGGCCGGGGTGATCGGATAGGTCCCAAGCACGATGCGGTCGAGTCCCGCCGCTTTTGCACCTGCCACGAGACCCCAGGCCGTCGAGTCGGTGCCCGTCACCGTTCGGTAGACGCCGGGCGCAACATCGGACTTGGCCACCGTGTATCCCACGACGTCGCTCGGCATCTCCGCCGTCTCGCCAAAGGCGTGGCCCGCGTTGAGCGCCGCAATGTTGGCCTGGGCAATCTGCGGCAGCTTCGCGAACTTCTTCTGAAGCCAGTCGGCTGTCGCCTGGAGCTCTTTGCCGAACATCCAGAGCATGACGCCGAGCGTCCACATGTTGCGACACCGTTGCGCTTCCTTGGCACTCAACCCGTACTCCTCGACGGCGTCGGCGGTGCGCTTCGAGATGTCCAGCTTGAGCACCTGATACGGGGCGAGCGTGTCATCGTCCAGCGGGTTTGCGTCGAACCCCGCCTTGCTCAGGTTCCGCTTCCCGAACGTACCGGTATCCACGACCACCAATCCGCCGATGCGGACGTCGGCGTGATTCACTTTGAGGGCCGCGGGGTTGAGCGCGACCAACACGTCGGGCTCGTCACCCGCCGTTGCAACGTCTCCCCCGAAGTGGATCTGAAAGGCGGAGACGCCGTACGTCGTTCCGGCGGGAGCGCGGATTTCCGCGGGATAATCGGGAAAGGTGGCGATATCGCTCCCAGCCAGCGCAGCCTCGAGCGTGAACTGGGTGCCAGTCAACTGCATCCCGTCTCCGGAGTCTCCGGCGAAGCGGATCACCACAGAGTCCCGGACGTCCCGTGCGAGGACGCCACCGGCGTCGGGATTCGTGGGTCGATGGGTGGTGGTCATGGGAGGGTCGTCGACTCCTTTGCCGGATGGCTGGACATCGGGACCCGCGCGGCGCGCCGGGCGGGTCCCCGAATGCCGAGAACATTACTATTGTATGCAGCCCGCCCGGCCCGGCGCTACTGGACGGGGGTACGGGTCGGTATTTTCTAGTTCCACAACTCGAGAACGCACGGGAGCACACCATGTCGAAACCTGCAGTTGCGAAAGCCATGAACGATCAGGTCGCGATGGAGTTCCACGCGGCCTATCTGTATCTGTCGATGTCCGCCTACCTTGAATCGCAGAACCTGCCAGGGTTCGCCAAGTGGATGCGGATGCAGTATCAAGAGGAAGTGGTGCATGCCCTCCGCTTCTTCGATTACCTGCTCGAAGCCGGTGATAAGGCGGAGTTGCAGGCGGTGGCCAAGCCTGCGGCCACGTTCAAGGGCCCCCTGGACGTGTTTAAGAAGTCCCTTGCGCACGAGAAGAAAGTCACTGCCTCGATCAACAAGATCTATGAGGCGGCGGTCAAGTCGAAGGACTACCCAGCGCAGATCATGTTGCAGTGGTTCATCGACGAGCAGCAGGAAGAGGAGCGGACTGTCGGTGAGATCATCGCGCAGCTCGAGATGGTCGGTGGTAACGGGCCGGCGCTGCTCATGCTCGATCGGGAGCTCGCAAGTCGGGGACCGGAGGCTGAGGCTTAGCCGACCGCTGTCTTTGGGGCCGCTTAACGGCGAGTGTGCCGTCGCGTCTACCGAACAGAGACCGTCGGATTGGACGCCGACGGCGCAACTGACGATGAGGAGGATGAAATGAAAGCGATACGAGCAATTGCTACCGGCGCGGCGCTCATCGTGTTGGGCGCAGCCGCCCTGGCAGCACAGGATACGGTTCCTGAGCCAGAGCGACCGCAGGCGCGGATGCGCATGCATGCTTTTGGGACCGGTCAGCTGCCAGGGATGACGCCGATGCAGCGTCGGCAGAGGGCTGGGTTGGCTGCGCAACGCGGTGGATCAGCTGGCGAAAGGGGCTTCGCCCCGCGTGCCCTGCTCGCGCAGCGCGAGTTCCTCGGTCTCAGCGAGGCGCAGGTGGCCGATCTCGAGCGCTTGAATGAGGGCGCAAGAGCCGTCAGCGAAAAGGCCCTGGAGCAGAGCGAGGCCCGGCAGGAGCGACTCGCCGAGTTGTGGAAGGCCGACCGGCCCGACGTGGCTGCGATCCGTCGTGAGTCCCAGGAACTCATGAAGTCTCGCCAGGAAGCGTGGCTGGCCAGTATCGACGCAATGGCGCGGGCCAAGGCGGCGCTGACTGCCGAACAGTTGGGAAAGGTGGAAGGTCTGGCTCAGGGAAGGCGGATGGGTCAGCGGCACGGGGCCACAGGCATGCGGCGAGCCCCCGCAATGCGCGGGAGAGCGCAACGAGGTGGCGCACGCGGGTTCGCGCCACGACGCGCGCCCCGGCGTTTCTAAAAGATCTCGGGTTCAACACGAAGAGACCACCCCGCGGGACCTCCCGCGGGGTGGTCTTTTTTGTTCCCGTGACGCCCTCGGGATGCTACATTGTCGACCCCCCGAAACCGCCTGCGCGGCCCTGACGCACGGCGAGGAAGGTGACGGACGGTGCAAGTCTCCACGGACGGTCGGATTCGTGTGTGCTACACGCTGACGTCGGACGGCGGTGAGTCTGCCGAGTCGCGGGCCAGGCAAATCGCGCTCGAGCAGACCGTGGAGCTGCCTGAAGGGTGCTATCCACGCGAGATCGAGAGAGAAGTCGTAGGACGGGTCGAGGCCGTGGAGCAGCGATCAGCTGCTCGGTCGGTGGTGACGGTCTCCTATCCTGTAGATCTGGTCGGGACGGAAATACCTGCACTGCTCAACATCTTGTGGGGCAACATCTCGATGCAGAGCGGCATCGTCGTCAGTGACATCGAGCTTCCCCGAAGTGTCTTGGATGCGGTCGGGGGACCTCGCTTCGGCCTCGAGGGCGTGCGAAAGATTTGCGGAGGCATAGAGCATCGCCCGCTGGTGTTGAGCGCTGCAAAGCCCGTGGGGCTCAGTGCGGCTGCGCTCGCAGAGCGGTGCGCCACGTTGGCGCGTGGAGGCATCGACGCCGTGAAAGACGATCACGGCGTTATGGATCAGCGAACCGCGCCATTCCGCGAACGCGTGCGTCGCTGCCAGGACGCGGTAGCCGAGGCAAACGGGCTGACCGGGGGAGACACACAGTACTTCCCCAATGTGACTGCTCCACTCGACGAACTCGACGACCGCGTCGGGTTTGCGCGGGAAGTCGGATGCCACGGCGTGGTTGTCAGTCCGTTTCTCACGGGACTCGACGCGCTCCGCCGCGTGGCCGACTCGTCCGAGGTGGCGGTCTTCACCCACCCCACGTCTGCGGGCGGATTCATGCAGCCCGATCATGGGATGACCCCACCGGTGCTGCTCGGCACGCTGCTCCGTGTGCTGGGCGCTGACGGCGTCATCTATGTGAATGCTGGAGGCCGCTTCCCGGTCACCGAGGGGGCGTGTGTCGAGATCAACCGACGGCTCACAGCTCCGATCAAGGGGATCCGACCATCAGTCCCTATTCCCGGTGGCGGAGTCGACGTGAACACCGTCTCGCACTTGGTCAGACGCTACGGGGTCGACGTGATGCTCTTGATCGGGAGCAGTCTGTACGACCAGGCCGACCTCGAGGACGCGACGAAGAACCTCATGCATGAGTTGGAGCGACGGAGCGATGGCTGAGACCAGCAGAGTGCGTCGCGGCCGCGGACTTCGGTGGGAGGGTGTGCCAATCCGTCGGTACAAGGACGATCCGTCGCTGTTCAAGGAGGTCCAACGGCAGGTGTTGTTGGGTGAGGGAGAGGGGGAACAGGCACTCAGCTTTGTCGTGCGGTATTTCGAAGTTGGAGCCGGTGGGTATTCGACCCTCGAACACCACGAGCACCCGCACGCGGTGATCGTGCTGCGGGGGCGGGGCTCGGTCAGGCTCGACAACGAGACGACGGATATTGCCCCCTTTGACTGCGTGTATGTCGCCCCGGGAACCGTCCATCAGTTTCGCGGGGATCGCGGAGAGACGCTGGGATTTCTCTGTGTCGTGGACCGGGTGCGGGACCGCCCGCAGGCGCTCCAATGAGGGTTGGCGGCAGGAGAATGGAAAGGCATGAATGGGGGATTTGTTTGTTGCGCCTGCGCAACGGTAATGGCGCGGCTCGCGTTCGGCCGGACTTGAGGTGTCTTAAGTCGTTGTGCTGTAGAGACTTGGGTGATTGAAGCCAAGGGGCGGACATTGGGGGTGAAGGGCATAGGGATTGCCCACGATATAAAGGAATGCCGGCGGGTAGGGGCCGGAGGGTAGCTGCAGACCAACGGTCCCCGTTCTCGAATCAACGCGGTGGTGGGTTCTGGGAAACAGGGCAACAGCGGGACACGGATATCGGACCTCGCTTCGCGCCCGTCTCACGGCGGGCGTTGCCGTCGTGTTGTCCGCGGTCGCTGTTTCCACCTGCCAACTCGACGAGCTGATCGGCCCACCCGAGTCGAGCACGCCCTCGTTCTCTCCGACAGCACTGCGAGATTCCGCTGCCGTCGGGAGCACGGCACTCCGGTCCCTCACGGTCAGTGTCTCGACAAATGGAGCGGGAACCCTCTCGTGGACGGCAACAACGGCTCTAAAGAGCGCGTGGCTCACGTTGAGTGCGTTGAGCGGGACCGCGCCCTCGAGTGTCACGATCACGCTCAATCCAGCGGGACTCGCCGAAGGAGTGCATCGCGACACGATCTTGGTCTCGGCCACGGGGAGCGCCGAGGGACCAGCCCGAATCCCGGTGGAGTTCACCGTGTATCCGTGTCGGGCTCAGTCGGTCGCCGTGGGCGCGGTAGTCACCGATTCGTTGACGGCATCCGACTGCACCGGTCCCAACCGGTCCGATCATTTCGCGAAACTCTACCAGTTCACAGCAGCGGCCGGCGATTCGGTGACCGTCGTGCTCCGCTCAACGGCCTTCGATGCCTTCCTCGTGCTCGACAGCTCAGCCTCGGGTGTCGGACCCATCCTGGGCCAGGGCGACACCTGTGAGGGCGTGGGGCCCGATGTCTGTTTGCTGTACGTGCTTTTGCCGAAGGCGGGGACGTACTGGATTCAGGCAACGTCGTCCGCGGCTCGGCAGACTGGCGCCTTCACGCTGGACGTGACCGCGCCGCGTGCGCCCAACGCTCCTACCCAGCTCGCTCAGCTGCTTGCCGATAGCACCACGCCGGTTGTCGTAGGTGGTGTGGTGAGCGGCACGTCGCTCGTTCTGGCCGGGACGGTGAGCGACATCGACACCACTGATCTGCTGCGGCTCGAGGTCGAAGTCCGACCGGTGGGCACGCCGTTCGCCAATACGGCGACCAGCTCGAGCCTACCAATAGGTTCCGGCGAGCGCTCGTTCATCGTGCTTCCCCCGTTGTCCGACGACGTGGACTATCACTGGCAAGCACGCACGCGCGACGAAACCGGTCGCACGAGTGCGTGGGTGCCGTTCGGCACGAACGCGGAGGCGGAGACGGACTTCCGGATTGCAGAACCGGAATCACCGAACGAACCGACGAGCCTTTCCCAGTTCAAGACCGATGGTACAACGGGGATTGCCCTCGGCGATACGACGGACGAGCGCACCGTCGTGTTGCGCGGTACGGTGACCGACATCGACGCGGGTGATTCCGTCCGGCTCGAGGTTGAGGTCCAGCCAGTTGGGACGCCGTTCGCCGGGACCGCCACCGGTTCGAGCGTCTTTCTGCCGAGCGGGTCGTCAGCCATCGCCACGCTGGCCGGCCTCGACGATGATGTCGACTACCACTGGCAAGCGCGCACGGCAGACAAGTTCGGGCTCGCCAGTGCGTGGATCAATTTTGGGGGCAACCCGGAGACGGACACGGATTTC
>JAOTWK010000223.1 GCA_029862935.1 Gemmatimonadota bacterium
AACCAGTCGTGCCGGTGGACGCCCGACGACCGCGGCGTACGTCTGAGGCAGGGATGCAGATCAGTGGCCGCCTGTCGTTGGACGTCAATGCGCTCCAAGCGATAAGCGAGGCGCCTGAGATCGGTGTGGAACCAACCGAACGCACATTCACGACACCGACTGCCCGGCTACGCGCGACCATAACACACCTTCCCGGAGATTTGCGGCTTCAGGTCAACATGCGGGCATCCACCCGGTACAGCTCCGCCGATCTGGTGCAACCAGCCGAGTCGTTCCGGGTCTATCAGGCGAGCGTAGAGCGGGATTGGAAGGGTGCGCAATTCCGACTCGGTCGCTTCTTCAACCGATACGAGACCTACGGCGGCTACCTGGACGGCTTCCTCCTGCATCTCGGCGGCGACGGCATCGGCATTGGCGGCGCGGTCGGATTTCAACCGGAACGATCAAACGAGCTTTTCTCGAGCGACCTACCCAAGTGGACCGTGTTCGTCAACGCTGGACATCGCGGGCGGTCGGTGCGATACACCACTGACTTCTCATTCCACCAGCTCCTGCCCCGCAACGGTCTGCCGAACCATATGCATGCCGGATGGTCGCAGCGTCTGCAGATAGGTGGATTCCAGCTGAGTCACAACCTCCAAGTGGACCGTGACCGGGCCACCGGCAAATGGGTTATGACCCAACTCTTGGCGCGCACGGCCATACCGCTGGGGAGGAGGGTCAATCTCCGCGCTCGGTACGCCCTGCGTCAGCCCTATTCCATCACGCTGCCCGACAACTTGATCTCGACACGACGCGACCAGGGATCCGTCGGGCTCTGGTTCTGGCTCGGCAGTGGTTCGCTCGGTGCCGACGTGACCGCCAACTACGTCAGAGAGGAAGGCAGGAGTTGGACCTATGCCGGTTCTTTCAGCTTCCCCAATACGGCTCTCCTCGGGTTGGGGTTCAGTAGCTCAATCAGTTATTGGGTGCTCGACGAGAAGAAGGCCGTCTACGTATCGGGTGGCCTGAGCCGCACGTTTGGTCGCGTCCACACGCGGGCCTCGTATTACCGCTATCAGACAGATGGACTCACCACCGTGCTCACGCACACCGGCGAACTCTCGCTTACGTTCCCCCTGACAAGACGACTCTATTCGTCCCTTCAGGGCCGGATCCAACGGGGCGAGAATCTGAACAACAACAATTTCTACGCAGGCCTCTGGTTGAACTTCTGATGTCCAGCGACTCTCTCATTATCCTGGTCATCGGCGTCGTGCTCGTGACGTCGATTTGGCTCCCCGTTCTTGTGCGCCACCGAAAGGTCGAACGGGAAGCGGCGCATGCCGAAAAACTCGCGCGTCGTTATGGATTGCACGAGCCGGCGTCATTGCACCCGGTCGTGCATCCCGGAGCGTGCATTGGCACGGGAAATTGTATTGCCGTCTGCCCGGAAGACGATGTCCTCGGAATGCGTGACGGACAGGCCCGCCCCATCAGTCCCGCACGATGCATTGGCCACGGTCTCTGCGAAACCGCCTGTCCGGTGGAAGCGATTCAACTCGTGTTCGGTACGGAGAAGCGCGGAGTGGACATCCCGCGTATCAGGCAAAACTTCGAAACGAATGTACCCGGCATCTACGTCGTCGGGGAGTTGGGTGGCATGGGTCTCATTCGCAATGCGTTCGAACAGGGCCGGCAGTGCATCGAGGGCATCGCCAAAGAACGCAAGGGACCCGGCGACGCGTTGGACGTCCTGATCGTCGGCTGCGGTCCTGCCGGACTCTCAGCATCCTTGAATTGCCGCCATCACAAGCTGCGCTTCAAGACACTCGAGAAGGAGGACATCGGGGGGACCGTCCGATATTATCCGCGCAAGAAACTCGTCATGACCTCACCGGTGCGCGTTCCGGGATACGGAAAGTTGGGGTTTCGCGAGATTCTGAAAGAGGAACTCATGGAACTGTGGGCCGACATTGTTGCCAAGACCGGGGTGACGGTCAACACGCGTGAATCGGTCGACCGGGTGACCGCGACCGCCGACGGCTGCTTTGAAGTGTCCAGCAACAAGGCGACGTACAAAACCAAACGCGTGGTGTTGGCCATCGGCCGGCGGGGCGTGCCCAGAAAGCTCAACGTTCCCGGAGAGGAACATCCCAAAGTCATCTATTCGCTGCTGGAGCCGGAGGTGTATCAACGGGACCGCATTTTCGTGGTCGGTGGTGGAGATTCGGCCATCGAAGCTGCTCTGGCGCTGGCGGATCAGCCCAATAACCAAGTGATGGTCTCGTACCGCAAGGATGCATTCAGTCGCATCAAGCCCGGAAACCACGAACGGATCGAGGACGCTGTGGCACGGCGGCGTGTGGAGATCCTTTGGTCAACGAACGTCAAGGAGATCAAGCCCAAATCTGTCGTCTATACAAACGGTCGTGACGGGCCCTTCGAAGTGGAAAACGATGTGGTGGCGATCTTTGTGGGCGGCGAGTTGCCCACCAAGTTCCTCAGAGATTGCGGGATTGCGATCGATACCAAGTTCGGCACACCCTGAGCCTTCGGTCGTCAGCAACGTTGCGCGGAACTCTCAAAGATCTACCGGGTGCCAAGCGTGCCGCGGCCGTGCCAGCACCATCCAGCTGTCGTGACGCTCTGCTGTTGGCACGTTCCCGTCTCGCGCTCCTTGCGCTCCTGACAGGCCCCGGCTCACGCTAGAGTTCGAAAGCCCCCACGCATTCACCGAAACCTACGAGTTCGCCTTTCCGAACGATGAGGCACTGAGGCACTACTTCGGCGGGCTCGGAACAAGCGGGTCACCAGCTCAACCCATACCCGAACGCGAACAGCGGATCGTAGTCCTCGTCGCCAACGTTGACTGGATGCTGGTCCGCCGAGCGCGGCCACGAGAACGAGAGCTTGCCCGTTGGCGCATAGTCGCCGAACAACACGTCGGCGATCCCGTCTCCCTCTGTGCCCGGGAGCCAGATGGCCACGAACGCGTCGCTCGCCTCGAGTGCCTCTTTGACGACCAGCGGCCGCCCAGAAATCAGCAGGGTCACGACCGGCACTCCGGCGGCCGCAGCGTTCGCGACGACAGCCCGATCCCCGTCGCTAAGCTCGAGATCCAGATCATCACCGTACATCTCGGCGTACGGCCGCTCCCCGACGACCACGACGACAACATCTGCTCCCTCGGCGCCCGTCCCGTTCTCCGAATGCGTGACCGTGGTCGCCTCCGCGACAGCCTTCTTGATCGCATCGAGAATCGTTGTCCCCTCGGTGATCGCGCCCATCTTGCCCTGCCAGTCGATCGTCCAGCCGCCGCTCTGCATGCCGATGTCGTCGGCGCCCGGCCCGACCACGTGGATCCTCCCCGCATCCTTCGCGAGAGGCAGCACATCGTCCTCGTTTTTCAGCAGCACCATTGACTCGCGCACCGCCTGCCGCGCCACCGCTCGGTGCTCATCCGACCCGAAGCTCGCCTCGAGAGACCGATCCGCCGTCGGCGACCAGTCGTCGTCAAACAGACCTGCGGCGAACTTCACTCGCAGGATCCGCCGAACCGCGTCGTCGATGCGCTCCATCGGGATCGCTCCCTCCTCGACCAGTTCCTTCAGCGTATCGAAGAACAGCTGATATCGGTCGGGCACCATCACCATGTCCATGCCCGCGTTGATCGACGTTTCGATGTCGCTCTTGTAGTCGCCGGGCAGCTCGTCGATCGCCTTGAAGTCAGAGATCAGGAACCCCTCGAATCCCAGCTCCTCCTTCACGATCTCGGTGAGCAACCGTCGGCTGCCCGAGCACTTCACGCCGTTCCAGCTGCTGTACGACGGCATGATCGTGCCGACGCCTGCCGCGACCGCCGTGACGTATCCCTCCAAATGGATGCGCCGAAGCTCTTCCTCCGTCAGCGGCACGTCCCCGCGGTCGAACGGATACGTCGACCCGTCGGGGAGTGTCACGCCCGTATTGATCACCGTTCCGCCATCGCCCACCAAGTGCTTGGCGCACGCAATGACTCTGCTCGAATCGCTGAGATCAGTTCCCTGCAGCCCTCGCACGGCAGCCGCCCCCAGCTCTGCGACCAGCGCCGGCTCCTCGGCGAATCCCTCGTAGGTCCGGCCCCAGCGATCGTCCCTGGGCACCGCGACGCACGGGGCGAAACCCCAGTTCATCCCCGTGGCTTTCACTTCCTTGGCCGTGATGCGAGCGATCTCCTCCACCAGTTCGGCGTTGCGCGTCGCCCCGAGACCGATGTTGTGTGGAAAGACCGCGGCGCCGATCACGTTCGAGTGCCCGTGCACAGCGTCGACGCCGTACAGAAGCGGAATGCCCAGCCTTGTCTCGAGTGCCTTCGACTGATACATCTCGTACAGCGCCCGCCAGTCCTCGAGACTGTTCGTCACCGGATCCGAGCCGCCGCCACTCAGAAGGGACCCCACCATGTACTTTCGAACGTGGTCCACGTCTTCCAGAAACTCCTGGTCCGGCTGCGTCATCTGGCCCACCTTTTCGTCGAGCGTCATCTGAGCCAGCAGCTCGTCGATCCGGTCGTCAAACGAGGCATAGAGGGCCTGGCCGGAAGGCCGTTCCGTGGTCGCGATGCACGACGCGAAGAGGATGGCCAGCGCGAGAAAAGCAGTCCGTCTCATCAGAAGTTCTCCGAGGAAAGTTCCAGAAACCAACGTGAGCTATGAGGAGGACACCGCCGCTGGAATCGGGGCGGTTCAGCGAAAAGGTGCGTTGAAAGAAGCGACTCCCGCGAGCCTTCGAGTCCGCAAGTAAGTATATCGTCCCGAGCGCGGTTCTTCACGGACCCGAGAGAGCACCTCGCCTCGTCAGCCTTCACGGCCACGAGGTGGAAGACCCTCTGATAGATTCGGTTGGCCACATAATCACCAGGGCCGTTCGCCACTCGGTGGCGCAACGACGATTTCGAAGGGAACACATTGACGACAGACACCGCCCGACTCTCGGTCAAGGAGAAGGTCGGCTACGGCCTGGGAGACACCGCCTCGCACTTCGTGTGGGACATGGTCGGCTTCTGGATCCTGATCTTCTACACCGACACCTTCGGGATCTCGGCCGCCGCGGCGGGCACCATCATGTTCATCGCGCGGTTCTGGGACATGGTCACCGACCCGCTGATGGGGGTGATCTCCGATCGCACCCGGACCAGGTGGGGAAAATTCCGCCCGTACATCCTCTGGACCGCCCTGCCCTACAGCGTTCTCGCGGTCCTGACGTTCTCCACTCCCGATCTGGGCCAGACCGGCAAGGTGATCTACGCGGCGTTCACCTACCTGCTCCTGATGAGCGCCTACACCGCGATCAACCTGCCCTATTCGTCTCTGGGCGCGGTGATGACGTCGGACTCCTACGAGCGCACCAGCCTGAACACCTACCGGTTCGTTTGCGCGTTCGTCGGCCAGCTGATCGTCTCCGGCCTTGCCCTCACCCTGGCGGGGTACTTCGGCCAGGGCGACAACGCCAGGGGCTATCGGCTCACCGTCACCCTGTTCGCGGTGATTGCCTTCGTGCTCTTCATCGTCACCTTTTTGTCCACCCGTGAGCGCATCCAACCTCTGGAGACGCAGCAGGATTCACTGAAGCAGGACTTCAAGATCCTGCTCCGCAACCGGCCGTGGGTCATCCTCGCCATCGTCGGGATCATCTCCTTCGTGATGTTCGCCCTGCAGAATCTCTCCCTGGCCTTCTACTTCAAGTACTACATCGGCAGAGAAGAGAGCGTGCAGCTGTTCAACGTGGTGGGGAGTGTCGCCCTGATCGTGGCCTTGCCCCTCTCCAAGCCCCTTGCCCAGCGGTTCGGGAAGAGAAACGTGTTCATCGGCAGCTCGATCCTCTCCGGCTCGTTCTTCACCCTGCTCTACCTGCCGGGGGCCGAGAGCATCGGCTGGGTCTACGCCCTGAACATCCTGGGCAAGATGGCCTACGCCCCGGCGGTGCCACTACTCTGGACCATGATCGCGGACGCCGCGGACTACGCCGAATGGACGACCGGGCGGCGGGCGACGGGGCTCTTCTTCTCCGCCGCCACCTTCGCGCAGAAGGGCGGTTGGGGCATCGGTGGGGCACTGGCGGGCTGGTTGCTCGCCGCCTACGGCTACGTGGAGCAGGCCGCCGAGCAGACC
>JAOTWK010000224.1 GCA_029862935.1 Gemmatimonadota bacterium
CCAATGGTACCGATCCAACCGCCCGCGCCTACCGCAGCGGAACTCGGACCCATAGGACACACCCATGTCGGCCAACTCCGCGCCCGCCGCCCAGGATTCGTCCTACTTCCTAGCAAGGATGTTGACCCTCGCCTACGGCGTCGGCAGCTATCTTCTCTTCTTCGGCACCTTCCTCGTCATGATCGGCTTCGTGGGGAACTTCGGTGTCCCCAAGTCGATCGACACCGGCACCCTCGGCGCGGTGGGCTCGGCGATCGCGGTCAATGTGCTGTTGCTCGGCCTGTTCGCCGTCCAGCACACTGTCATGGCCCGCCAGGGGTTCAAGCGCTGGTGGACCCGGTTCGTGCCCTGGCCGATCGAGCGCAGCACCTTCGTGCTCTTCACGAGCGCACTGCTGCTGCTGCTGGTCTGGCAGTGGCGCCCGCTTCCGGAGCTGGTCTGGCAGGTGGAGGGCGTGGCCGCGGGAATCCTCACGGGTCTCTTCTGGTTCGGCTGGGCCCTGGTGCTCGTGGCCACCTTCGTTATCGACCACTTCGACCTCTTCGGCCTGCGGCAAACGGTGCTCTACGCGCTCGGGCGACCGTGCCCGCCACTCCAGTTCAAGGAGACCTTCCTCTATCGGCTCGTGCGCCACCCGCTGCTGCTGGGCTTCCTGATCGCCTTCTGGGCGACCCCCGTCATGACCCAGGGCCACCTGCTGCTCGCCGTCGTCACGACGGTGTACATCTTCCTGGCGATCCAGATCGAGGAGCGGGGTCTGGTCGAGAGGCACGGGGAAGCCTACGAGCAGTACCGCAGGCGCGTTCCGATGATCTTTCCCTTCCCGCGTCCGGGCGGCTGAGCGGCGTGTCCCGACGCGGGCTCGGAGGCCCCTCCGGCCGTTGAGGAAGATCGGTCCGCGATCGAGGTCCAAGGCACCTTGGGCGCGATTGTGATGCGCTCGACCTCGGCGGGACACGCCCCCGACCTGACCGCTGTACTATGAGCGTCAGGAGACTCCGACCATGGGGGTCGGACTCACGTAACGGGGTCTCCGGAGACGCCGGGGCGGTTCACTCGAATTGTTGGTGGGCCGTCAGGGTCTCGAACCCTGGACCAACCAAGGGGCCAGGCTCACAGGGCACTGGGAGTAAGATAGAAACTGGTCTTAGAATCAGGTGAAGGTCACCTCCACAGCCAGGGGAGGGAGGGAATCGATGGGCAGGCTGACGCGACGTGACTTCATCTGCGGATCCGGCGCGCTCGGTCTCACTCTCAGCCTGGGCCGGCTGCAGCTCGGTTGCCGGGAGGTGTCGAAGGAGACAGGCACCCCTCCGGACGGCGTGCTCGCTGAGCTTCCGCCTTACGGCGACTGGACCGACCTCTACCGTCAGCGCTTCACATGGGACTCGGTCCACAAGAGCACGCACCACGTCAACTGCTGGTACCAGCGTGGCTGCAACTGGAATGTCTACGTCAAGGAGGGCGTGGTCTTCCGCGAGGAGCAGGCGGCCACGTACGAGCAGACCAATCCCCAAGTGCCCGACTTCAACCCTCGCGGCTGCCAGAAGGGAGCTTGCTTCAGCGAGCGCATGTACGACGGATCGCGTCTACAGTACCCGCTCAAGCGCGTCGGCGCGCGTGGCGAGGGTCGTTGGAAGCGCGTCTCCTGGGAGGAAGGCCTGCGGGACGTCGCCGACCGCACCATCGACGCGCTGCGCGAGCACGGACCCGCATCGGTCGTCTGGGACCCGGGCGGCAACGCCACCAATGGCTGCAACGCCGTCGGCACGCACCGCGCTGGCTTCGTGCTCGACACCCCGATCCTCAACGTCAACTGCGAGGTGGGTGATCACCATCCCGGCGCCATGGCGACGCTGGGCAAGATCTCCTTCGCGAGCTCGGGTGACGACCTCTTCTACTCCGACCTGATCCTGATCTGGGGCAGCAACCCCACCTACACGCAGATTCCCAACGCCCATTTCATCAACGAGGCTCGCTATCACGGCGCCACCGTCGTCTGCATTGCACCGGACTACAGCGCCTCCGCGATCCATGCCGACCTGTGGCTACCCGTCGAGGTTGGCACCGATGCCGCGCTCGGCCTCGCCATGGCCCAGGTGATCGTGGAGGAGGGACTTTACGATGCCAGCTTCATCCGCGAGCAAAGCGACCTGCCACTGCTGGTACGGAACGAAACACAGCGCTTCCTGCGCCAGAGCGACCTGCACCGGGGTGGGGCCGAGGACGTCTTCTACTTCCACGACGCCGCCTCGGGCAAGCTCCGAGAGGCCGGAAAGCGCAGCCTCGCCTTGAACGGCATCGAGCCGGCGCTGGAGGGGCGACACCAGGTCACGACACTGGAGGGCAATGTCGAGGTGCGCCCCGTCTTCGAGTGGCTGCGCGAGCAGCTCGCCGGCTACAGGCCCGAGGCCACCGAAGCCATCACAGGAACCGCGGCGAAGCAGGTGCGCAACCTCGCGAGGCACATTGCGCGCGCGCGGGCCGCCACCCTCATCACCCAGTCCAGCTTCGGGAAGTTCTATCACGGCCTCGAGATGGAGCGGGCACAGATCCTGGTTTTCGCGCTATGCGGCCAGTTCGGCAAGAAGGGCAGCGGCGTAAACGGCTTCCCCGCCATGAACCTGGCCGGCACGCAGACCGCGGTCCTCTCCTCAGGCTCTCTCTCGCCCAAAGCCGGCGCCCTCATGCTCGCCGCCCGCATGGGACCGGACTACGTCGCAACAAAGCTGCGCGGCGACACGGACGAGATGTTCATCTACGACACCATCCGCGAGGAGTATCGAAAGGGCGGGCTCGTTTCCGGAGCCCTCTTCCACATGGATCACGGAGGCCTTGACGAGCTCTACGGTGGCACTCGCCGCTGGGATCCCCATCTGAAACGCCCCCTCTCTGCCTATCTCGAGGAGGCGGCGGAGCGGGGCTGGCAGCTTCGGCCTTCACAGGTGCGACCGCGCATCTTCTTCGAGGTGGGGGGAAACATCATGCGCCGCACTCGCGGCTACGACCGCCTGCGGAGCGGTCTGCTGGAAGGGCTCGATCTGCTCGTCACCCTCGATTGGCGCATGAGCAATACCGCGCTCCACAGCGACTACGTCTTTCCCGCCGCTGCGTGGTATGAGAAGGATGACATCACGTGGGCCACTCCCATCGCTCCCTTCGCACACCCCACCACCCGCGCCGTGCCGCCGCTGGGCGAGTCGAAGAGCGATTGGGAGTTTCACTGTCTCTTGCTCAAGGAGGTGCAACGGCGCGCCAAGGAGCGGGGGCTCTCCACCTTCACCGACCGTTCCGGCGCGACTCGGCGCCTCGACCGGGTCTACGACAAGTTCACCTTCGGCAGGCGCTACGGCGAAAACGACGCCGAGAAGTTCCTGCGCGAGCTTCTCTCCATGACGACCAACCTGGGAGACGTCGGTTGGGACGAGCTGAAGGAGAAGGGCTTCGCACGATACACGGGGCTGGGAATGGACTTCGTGAGCATCGGCAACGCCACCGACATCGAGCCGAACGAGACCATCACGGCGAACACCTGGCACACCGACAAGAAGCTGCCCTGGCCGACCCTCACGCGGCGGATGCAGTTCTACATCGACCACCCCTTCTATCTCGAGCTCGGAGAGGCGCTCCCCGTGCACAAGGACCCTCCTGCCGTGGGTGGTGACCTCCCTCTGCGCATGACCGGCCAGCACGCCCGCTGGTCCATCCACGCCTCCTGGCGCGATACCAAGAGCCTCCTGCAGCTACAGCGAGGGGGGCCCGTGGTCGTCATGAGCCGCTCGGACGCGCAGGCGCGGGGCCTCGCCGACGGCGAGCCGGCGCGGGTGTGGAACGAGCTCGGTGCCTTCCACGCGCAAGTCAAGATCTCCGACGCCTTGCGCCCCGGTCAGCTGACCGTGAACCACGGCTGGGAGCCTTACCAGTTCAAGGGCTGGAGCTCGCACCAGGCCCTGATCGGCAGTCCCATCAATCCCATCACGCTGGCCGGTGGCTACGTCCACCTTCAGCCGACACCGATCTCCGGTGAGCCGGGGACAAACGATCGCGCTACGCGCGTGGAGGTGGAGCGGATCGTCTGAGCACGTGAACCGAGCATCCCCCCAGTGGAACCGAGAACTGGGAGCGGCGCTCTCACCTCAGCGACCTGCCGGAGGACCGGAGAGATGCCTCGCACCTATTCGATCCCTACCGCCGGGACGGAGAGCAGGATCACGCGGAGGCGTCAGGCGCGGGCCGCATGAACCAGGGCGCCTAGCGGCTGTTGCACTTCAAAGTTGATATCAGACAGCGTGGCTACCGAAGATCGAGAAACCACTGCGACTCTACCTCAATTCCGATAGCGGGATCGTGCGTTGGTACGCAGTTCGAGAAGGCCGTCGAAAGCGCTTCCGCGCTGACCGAAGAGCTGCGGGAAATGAATGCGACGGTCCACCGATCTTGGTGCTGACGAATCGAGGCCACGGTCTGCGATGTGCTGGACCAGGCAGAACCCGGTGGTGTGGACCAGACGGCGACCAGCTCCGGCTCCTTGCGGATGGATGCGGCACTTAGCTCGTCTTGGGATTCGTCCTCGAACCCGAGAGAGGAGAGGCAGTGATCAATCGTCTCTTCCGGGGAAGCCGCGTCCCCAATACCTCGGTGTAGGTGCGCAAGAAATGCCGTGTTGCATGCCTGGCAACAGAGTGCTGCAAGCGCGACAGTGATTACTCGGACTCGACGCGACACGCTGCCTAACAGGGCCTTGAACTGCGAACCATCGGTTCATCCTGCAGCCTAATCCGCTCTGGATCAAGCGAGATGGGCCGCGGAGCGGGGTCGCTGGTCGCCGTGTCCGTCGCTCTGTGAGGGGATTACACTGCTTGGGAGTGCAGCGTTTGCCACCGGAAGATCACGGCGTCACGCTACTTCCCCGGCGTTACGTCGATCGCCGCTTTCACCGGGTCCTGTGGCGGTGCCCCGGTGATACTGATGTGCAAATCGAGCTTTCCCGGCGGCGCCTTGACGATCCTCTCGGCGATCTCGAGGAGCTTGTCCCCAAGCCCCCGGCCCTTCGGCTCCTGGCCCGACCGCTCGCGCTCACCGCCTTCTCCAGGCCGGGGCTGGCGGTAAAGCAGTGGCTGCTGATCCGTGCATCCGGGCCAGGATTCCCGAACCCGGAGGGCCATGCCGGGTGGGCCCATCGCCGCGGGCGGAGCCGGATAGATCCGGCGCGCCTCGTCCGGTCGGGCGAGCCGCTCAGACGGTCTCGACCGCGAGGACCCTCCAGTCAGCCCCGAGGTCCGCGAGCGCTCGGCCCCCAGCGTCTTCTTCGGAGCTCGCCGACAACACGACGATGCGCGTTCGCGGCCCGCCTTTCTGAGCCAGGCGCACGCGGTAGCTGGCCCCAGACTCGCCCACCGGGGGAGCACTTGCCGTAGGGGGTTGGGCCGCGGTCTGAGGCGAAGTCGAGGGCGGTGCCTCACGCGGCGGCGGCGAAGCGTCGCTCCCGGGTCTGTCAGGCTTCGAACGCGTCCCCGTTGCCCCCGGCTCTCCGAGGAGTTGCGGATAACCGGCTGAAGCGTGCACGATGACCAGTCCGAGGCGGCAGCGTGGTCCGCCGCCTTTCCGTGGAGAAGCCCGGCGCTTGTTCCAGACCACGGCCACCACGTCGATCGGCGCGCCCCCCGGCGCGTTGATCGCTACTCGGATCTCCGTTCCCGGCTCGGGGGACTCCGCAGTCAAGACCGAAAGGCCCCCCTCACTCGCGTCGACGACCGTAGCTTCGTGCCTCGTCCCGCCGATCTGGAGATCGCACGGCCACCGCCGCTGCCTGCGCTTCTCTTTGCGCTGCTCCACCGCACCCTCGCCGGTAGGTAGATTCGTTGGTTTCTCGACTCCGATCCGTGTCGCCCCTCGAAGAATTGCCGAAACGGACCGTGAGCTTGAGAAGAGACGCTTGCCCGCGGCCCGCCCATGAAGCCCATCTCGCCGCGGACGCACGAAACGGCGACACCCCGACCCTCCATGGGGGGTCAATTGGAGACCCCACACCGCTCCACCGGCCGACGCCCTGCGCTGTAAGCGCCCGGAATCATTGGTGGGCCGTCAGGGTCTCGAACCCTGGACCAACGGGTTAAAAGA
>JAOTWK010000225.1 GCA_029862935.1 Gemmatimonadota bacterium
AGAGGCACCCAGATCGAGGGCAACACAAGAACCCACATGCGGATCTTCATTCGCTGGCCCCTTCCACTCGTGTCACCGTGCCGCCTAACGTCCCTGCGTTTGAGCTGCGGGCGACTACCCCGCCGGGCGGGCCCTCTCGGTTGGATCTACTCGTATCTATCAGGGCGCTCGTATCAACGCCACCCGACGCGCCCGTCAGCTCCTAACGCCTGTTAGGCGGCATTCGCCCTCATCGCGGCTGCAGGCGCGACCAGAATTCAGGACCTGTCTGTGGCCCGCGGGCCACACCCTGCACGATCCGCCGGCTCTGCCTATCCACCCAATACGTGACCCGGTAGCCAGGGAAGAGCTCGCCCCCGTCCACCTTCCAGCACTCCAGTGCCTGGCCGTTTAGCGTGATCTCCTCTATGCCCAGAACGCGCATGGTGGACCATTGCTCGGCCCCTTCCCACTCGGAGTAATGCGGGACGACCGCTCCGTACGCCTCAGCCAGGGGCAGCAGCGGAAACAACCACGGGACCTGGCCCTCGATCGGAAACACTGGCCCCGCTAGGCGCTGGTCAATGAGCCGCACGGGCTCTCCTGGAAGCACCACCCACCCCGTGAGGTACCCATCGGTTACCGTGATTGCGGCCGAGTCGCTATGAGCTTTCACACGATGATGGAGTAAGGCGAAATCAGCCGCGCGAGCGACAATCACGCCAACAGTAGTATCCTCTCCCGCCGCGGCGTGCGTCGTGTGGATGACGTACACATCCACACCCGCGTGGCGCTCGCGTGTGATCGATTGCGTGGTTGTGCTGATCGGGGTGTCCCGACCATCGACGCGGCGGACGCTCTCGATCGTGTACGTGCCAGTCTGGAGCTTCGCGCCCCGCAGTGCGTCGCTGCCGACTCGGACCGTATCGAGCTGCTGCGCCGCGACGTTAGTCGCGAATGCCGCGAGACAGGTCCCGACCAGACCAGCGCATCCAGCTGCATTCATGGTGTCCTCCTCGCAACGATGACTCCGCGCACCTTGGTCCAGATGCCGTCTAACGGTCAGCGCTTGAGCTGCGGGCGGCAGGCCCGCCACACACAATTGTCATTCGTTCCTCTGAAGGGCAGTGATGCAACCACTTCAGAGAACTCGATCCCGCGAGCGCCCGGCAGCTTCAAGCGCTTGTTAGATGCCCAGCCTCCTGCGCCCTCATAGCAAGGGTACCGCGTACAAGGAGCCGCCGACAAGGAAGATCACGAAGAACAAAATTGACAGGCGTCTCCGCAACCCGAAGAAGATGACTTGCTCGACTGCGCGCAAGTACCAAAACACGGCGATGAGAAACAACAGCGACCGGCCGAGTGCGGTTGATAGTAGCTCGACAGAGTGCGCGAGTGAGAGATAAGCGAACACCACGAACACGAAGGTCAAGCACAGGTTGAGGATCTGGACGATGGCCCGATTGAGCGAGGTGAGGGTCGCGAGATCCGTTCTCCACCGAAACAGTTTCCAGAAGAAAAGGTGGAACACGGCAAAAACAGCAGTATATACACCGCCAGCGACAACAAGCGACTCTGGTTTCATCTTATCGTTGCTCTGGGCATCTAACGGTTCGCGCATGGCCTGCGAGCGACCGGCTCGCGGGGCACGCGGCGTTCAGTTCGTATTTGAATCAACGCCAAACGCTCACTCATTCGGCTTCCTTTGAAAACGTACGCGCTCGGCTGGTCCATGCGCTTGTTAGGCGTCGCCGCGGCGGTTCCAGCGCCGAGCATCATTGCCCCGCTGGCGGCTGCCATAGTTCAACCTTGTTACCCTCCGGATCGATGACCCACCCGAACTTTCCGTACTCCGAATCATCGGTCTTCTCAAGTACGTTGCAGCCTTCCGCACGAAGGGCATCCAGAAGTGCGGACAGGTCGTCCACTCGATAGTTGACCATGAACGGCGCCTTGCTCGGCGCGAACTGGTCCCCGTCGGCGGCTCCAATAGACCAGATGGTGGTCCCCTTCATAGGGCGGCCATTGGCGTCCGCCCAGGGGAATGCAGCACCGCCCCAATCTTGAACATCGATGCCAAGGTGGGTCTTGTACCAGGCGCGCAGTGCGGTTGGGTCCTTCGCCTGAAAGAAGATCCCTCCGATCCCGGTGACTCTCTTCATCATTGGTACTCCTCTGAACCTCGGCAAGCTACGCCGGGTAGGGCCTTCCGACGCCTAACGGTCAGCGCATGACCTGCGAGCGCCCGGCTCGTCAAGCATGCGTCTCAGTGAATGTCCTCGTATCAACGCCAGGCGCTCAGTCATTCTACTTCCTCTGAACACGTCCGCGCTCGGCTGGTCCATGCGCGGGTTAGGCGGCAGAGCAGAACATCCTCAACCTCACAGCCAGAAGGGAGCGGTGATTGCCAACATGATTAGGAGCGCTACCCCGATAGTCCGCCAAAACCCGCCCATCGGATTCCCGACATGGACTGAGTCCACTTCCGAACGGGCCAAGCCAACGCGGCACGTGTCACAGCCACGCGGTTCCAACCACGGCACGCCGAGGACGGAATCGGCTCGAATGACGACAGAGTGCCAGCGTTCCACGGCGCCGTCATGCCAGACCCGGACCTGTTGGCCTGGATCCAGCCCGCCCGACGGCATGCTGGCAGGCCGATGCCATCCTGCGCCGCATGCAGCACTTGCCCACACCATGTAGCCAACGGCTGCCCATGCCAGCGGTCGTCGTGCAGTGGGTGAGACTGTCTGAGTCATCTATGGCCGATCCTGCCACCTAACGGGTCGCGCATGACCTGCGAGCGCGAGGTCCGAAGTACCCGAGCATCATTGGTTCCTCTGTTCGCCCGCGGCGCTAGCCCCACGATGGAACCTGCCGCCCCACGCGGCCGACTGCTCCAAGCGCTTGTTAGGCGCCGCTTCTATTGACGGTGGCCTCCAATTTCTGGAAGGCGAGCGTCCATGCCTGGTGTTGCCAATCCGCGGCCTCTTGCCACTCAGAGGAGGAACGCCACCCTGCGTGGATGAGATCGACCCTTGCGCCCTGTCGCGAAGGAGAGAAGGTGACCACGACATGGGTAAGCGGGTCGGCGGCATTGGCGAACCGCTTGAACTGCTTTGGGCTCTTCCACTCGAACGCAATGAAAACATCGGGCGCGATAGCGGTGACCCTGCATCCTATTGTACTGTCATTCTCTTGGTCGGCGGGGTTCCAGAATAGCTCGTACTTGCCGGCGACCTCGGGTTGGACGTCTGCCACCGTGGAGAGCCAGGTATGTAAGAGATCATTGCACGTGAAGTGCGCGAAGGCCTCGGCAACTGGGCATTGCAGATTCGCTGTGCAATGTATTACTCGGTCCATATGGCACCTTCGCATTTGGGTTGCGGCGCCTAACGGTCAGCGCATGACCTGCGAGCGACCGGCCCGCTGGGCCACGCGGAATCGTGTTCGTGCTCGGATCCGTGCCAGGCGCATCACCATTCAAGTTCCTCTGAATCGTACGCGCTCGCCAGGTCCATGCGTGTGTGAGGTGACCCCCTGGGGGAGCGGTTCATCCCCCAAGACGAAATCCTCCCCCACGAAGATCCTGGCCACATCGGATCTCATCACGTTGTTGTCCGCACCCAACCCGTAGGGGGAGCTGAGGGTTTGAGTGTTGGCCAACACCACGAACGTGAGGTTCTTGTCCGGAGCCCGGACAATTAGAGAGGAGTTGGTGGTCCAGTATCCATAGTGCCACTGGAGTCTGGCTCCCTGGTATTCCTGGATGAACCAGCCCAGTCCGTAAGGCAGGTCGGCTCCTGAGTTGGATCGGGCAGGAGTGAAGACTTCCTGCCAGGTTTCCGAAGATAGGAAGCGCCCTTGATCGATGGCGATGGAGAACACAGCCATGTCCTCCGCCGAAGCCACGAGGCCAGCCGCGGTGCCAAAGTGACTTGGGTGTTCCTTGGGATGGACCTGAGACCCCTTCACTTCATAACCAGCCGCCATCCTCTCGAGGAACTGACTCCGGTTCAGTCCGGTTAGGGCAAAAGCCGACGAGTTTTTGGGGTTCGGCGCCGTATTCTGGAAGCGCAGCGGCTGCAGGATCCGCTCAACGAGGAGCTCCCCGAAGGACTGCCCCGATGCAGACTGGATCACCTGATCCAGGTATCCGAAGCGATTGCCGCTATATCGGTAACTCGATCCCGGCACCCCTTCCGAAGTATGGGTAAGAAGGTGCCGTACCCGGATGACTCCTGAGGCAGAGAGTGTCACCCCGTAATCACTCGCCGCGTCGTCGAGATCAACGAGTCCCTCCTCCACCAACTGCATGATGATTGTTGCCGCGAAGGGTTTGGTGAGGGATGCCAGGTGGAAGGGAGTAGCGCTGGTTGCTGGGTTGGCCGTTTCCACGGTGGCCTCCCCGAACCCCCGGGCCCAGACGATCTGCCCATCCTCAACAATGGCCGCCGACATCCCCGGGATCTTCAGCTGCACCCGCAGGGCGTCGAGCTTCGCCGGAAATCCTACCAGGCCTGGGGTGGGAACAACCTCGATGGACTGTGGAGCGGTAGGATTCTCATCACACGCGAGCAACACGAAGATGGCCAGGGTCACCAGTCCAATCTGTATCTGCTTCCGACGCATCATCTTCTTCTTCAGATTCTCTCTGGAAAGCGTTCAGTCACACCCCACACAGCTGAGGTCAGGCTTTGTGCCAAACCCTCGGAGTCACCACCCCCTCCCAATCAACTACTCCTCGGCACCGGAGGAAGATTCAGACGGACGATGTGTTCGGGTGGGTTCTGCTGGCATGGGTGCTGACGCAGATCACGTCTCAGTGAACGTATTGGTATCAATACCAGGCGCATCAATCAACGACTTCCATTAAGAACGCACGCGCTCGGCAGCTCCAAGCGCGTGTTAGGCGGCAGCCTGGCACGCCGCAGCCCTAATCCTCCTCGGGGACGATCACCCAGAGGAAGATATAGACGAGGATGCCGGGAAATGCGGCGGAAACGATGGAGGCGACCACGTACAGCACCCGCGCCAAGGTCGGGTCAAGATCGAAGTACTTGGCGAGCCCAGCGACCACACCAGCGATCATGCGGTCCGATCGTGAGCGTCGCAGTGGGGCGTTAAGACTCGGCACGCTAGCCTCCTCGGAAATTATGCTGCCGCCTAACGGTTTGCGCTTGAGCTGCGAGCGCCTCGCTCACAGGCCGTACCGATTGGTGAACGTGCTCGGATGAACGCCGGGCGCATCAATATTCAACTTCCTTCAAAACGGGCGCGCTCGCCAGGTTCATGCGCGTGTTAGGCAGCAATGCCGTTGACATAGAACTTGAGTCGGCCCTCAAAACACTTGGCTTCGACCAAGGCATCGAACGGCACCGGCGTCGTGCCCTTCGGCACCCCACAGTAGCTGTTCTGGACCGCCAACGCCGGTACAGCGAATTCGACGGGGCCTTTGCTCGCTTGCTTGACGTGGACGAGCCCAAGTAACTGGAGCTCTGCGTCGGTCCGCGCGAGTACCAGCCGACCGATATGCTTCTTACCATCAAAGAGTTGCACCTGCTGCAAGATGGACATCGCCGTAGCAAGTACGTCGTTGACCTCCGCCTCGCAGAGTAGCGGGAGGTCGAACTGCTCCAGTGCACTTCCCAGCGATGCATGCACGTCGGAGACACCGAATACGGGTTTTGAATGCAGCGTTGCTGCTCGGCCAGCCAGAAAGGCATCCCGAAACTCGCACACATGCTGAAGGTAGCGCTGCATAAGACCACGATCTCGCTCGCGATGCGCAACAAAGTCACCGAGTTCTCTCAGAGGCGTGTCCGCTCCCGCGTAGTGGCGAGTGACGATCAGAAAGCTGAGTACGTCGTTCTCGTCGAACGCGCGCGCTCGAATTCGATCGTGGATAGTCGCGACGATTGCTCGTTCCTTCTCGTCCATTCTGTCTGCCTAACGGACCTGCGTTTGAGCTGCAAACAACTCGGAGGCCGGGCAAGCCGTCCCTTGACCGGAATGATGAGAACGGGTCGCGCTCATATCAACGCCATCCTCTGAAACGGCCCGTGTTTGACAGCTCCTAACGTGTGTTAGGCGGCTGATGACGGACCCGTCGGGGGTTTGC
>JAOTWK010000226.1 GCA_029862935.1 Gemmatimonadota bacterium
AGCTTTCCCGATCACGCGGTGCGCGGAGGTGCGGCATTTACCGGCGGCGATGCTGCTGCCCGGGCGGAGCTCGCTCGATGGTACGACAATGCGCTGCTGGTCTTTGCGGAAGCTGTGAGCAACACGGAGGGTACCTCCCCAGTTCGCACCTGGCCGCATCATTTCGACATGGCAATGCTCATTACGCTCGAGGCTGACCAAGATCCTGAGAAGATGCGGAGTGTCGGTGTTGGTATGACGCCAGGAGACTCGAGCTATCCGGAACCGTACATCTACGTCACACCCTGGCCCTACCCGAAGGACCCAACGCTCCCTTTGCTCGAGGGGAACGCGACTTGGCATACCGAGGGATGGATCGGTGCGGTGCTCACGGGATCGCACCTGATCGAGGGCGGTGCAGACGGATCCGTGCAGGCCAAGCGAGCGCGATCTTTTCTCAAATCAGCGATCCCTGCAGTTCGTGCGCTCGCGGGTGGATGACTATGAACCAGACTCGTATCGCAACGTTCGCAAAGCTCGAAGACCGCACCCCACAGCACGCGCTGGTCGGCAACACCGATCTCGTTGTCGTTCGATACGACGATGAGGTGTCCGTGCTCTATGGCCGCTGCCTCCACCGCGGAGCGCTGCTCGCTGACGCGACCATCAAGGGCAACAATCTGATCTGCGGCGTTCACCAGTGGGATTTCCGCTACGACACGGGGATTAGCGAGTACAACCCCGCCGAACGTCTACACAAGTTCTCGGCGCGGATCGAGGACGGTGAGGTCTTCGTCGACGCAGATGAGATCGCCGAGTGGGAACGCGATAACCCACAGCCCTACAACCGCACGGCGTACCAAGGTGCGTATCAGGACTCACACGGCACACCTGCAGAGCCACACGTCAATACGATTCGCGAGCTCGCGAGCCATGGCCTCGACAAGACCGGCGCGCATGGCCCCGTGGCCGCGATGGGTGTGCCACGCCAGCAGCTCCCGTCGTGGGATGATCTGCAGTTCGTCACGGCACAGCTCCACAAGTTTCCGCAACTCGACGACGTGGCGGTCGGTACGGACTTGGTTATCGGTCCCAAAGCGAAGAAGCCTTTGTGGCTCGAGATCCCACTGTTCGTATCCGACATGAGCTTCGGGGCACTGTCGGAAGAGGCGAAGGTGGCACTTGCCAAGGGCGCAGAGCTCGCCGGCACCGGAATCGCCTCGGGTGAGGGCGGGATGCTACCTGAAGAACAGGCTGCGAACAGCCGCTACTTCTACGAGCTCGCCTCGGCGCGCTTCGGGTTCTCGTGGGACAAGCTCGACAGGGTTCAGGCATTCCATTTCAAGGGCGGTCAGGGCGCCAAGACCGGGACGGGTGGGCACCTCCCGGGCGAAAAGGTGAAGGGCAAGATCGCACAGGTGCGGGGACTCACCGAGGGTGAACCCGCCGTTTCACCTGCACGCTTTCCGGACTGGGAATCGCTTGACGAATTCCGCGACTTCGCTGCGCAGGTCCGAGAACGCACCGGTGGCATCCCGATCGGATTCAAGCTCTCGGCGCAGCATATCGAAAAGGACATCGATGCCGCCCTCGAGATCGGCGTGGACTACATCATTCTGGATGGTCGTGGCGGCGGCACGGGGGCGGCACCGCTCATTTTCCGCGACCACATTTCCGTGCCGACCATGCCGGCGCTCGCGCGCGCGCGACTTCATCTTGATCAATCAGGCCACTCGGGTGTCACGCTAATCGCAACCGGTGGGCTCCGAACGGCGGCCGACTTCGCCAAGGCCATGGCGCTGGGAGCCGACGGGATCGCGGTGAGCAACGCCGCCATGCAGGCCATTGGGTGTATCGCCATGCGTGCGTGTCACACCAACAACTGCCCCGTCGGGATCGCCACCCAGAAACCACATCTCCGCGCGCGTCTCCCCGTGGACGAGGCCGCTCAACGTCTCAATCGATTCCTCCGCGCCTCGGTCCACCTGATGCAGACCTTAGCCCGAGCCTGTGGTCATACAAGGCTGGACGAGTTTAGCGCCGAAGACCTGACAACATGGAAGAGGGAGATCGCGTCACTGACGGGAGTGGAGTACGGGGGAGTCCGCGGCAGGGCGGCAGAGCGGCAGGACAGACGACGGCGGCAGGGCTGAAAGCTGACGGCTGATGGCTGACGGCTTACCCTCAGTCGTCTGAGTCGTCAGGTTCTCTTTCTCAGCATCTCCCTCATCACCGTCACCAACAACACCAGCAACACGACCGGCACGATCAACGCCGCCCACTGTCCGGTGCGCACGTGGGTGGAGATGGCGCTCAGCATCAAGACCACGAGGAGTCCCGCGCCGTACCCCCGCGTGCGCGGGAAGACCAAGAGCGTGGCGCCGATCACTTCGATGCCACCCACGACGTAGATGAACCACCAGCCGGGGAGTCCCCAGGTGGCGAAGCGCTCCACCTGAAAGTCGAGGCCCACGAGCTTGGTCCCGCCTGCGACGAGAAACACCACGCTCAACACGAGCGACAGGAGCTGTGCGGGGGTGCGCTGTTGCGTGTCCATGAGCACACAAACTGCGGGTTGGACGCTCAAAGTGCCAGTCGCGGTGGGATCCGGGTTGTCTTTCTCATAGCGATTCCCTATCGTGCCCGTTCCACATGAGCCGGGCGACCGGTGCGCGAGGCTTACGGGTGAACCGAGACACAGAGCGACAACACGCGACTGGCACCGCGGTTTGGACGATCGGCGGCGTCATCGTCATCGGCTGGGCACTGTTCACCCACGGTTCGTATTGGCGGCTGCCACTCAACTCGTTTGACGCGTTCTTCCTCGCATACTCACCGGTCGGTATCCTGGTGCTCGCAGGCATCTTGTGGCTCACGCGTGCACAGTGGCTCCCATCGCTCACGCGAGCACTCGAGCGGCACACCGACCGACTCGATGCTTTGCCTGTCTCCTCGTTGGGGCTGTGGATCGCGGTCGCTGCCGGACTCGGACTCTACGCAGAGTTGATGCTGATCCGGATTCATGCGTCGTACTTCCAGCTGTTCGCGTACTTCAAGAACGTCAGCTTGCTGTCGTGCTTCCTGGGATTGGGGTTGGGGTACACGCTGGGACCGAGGCGCCCCGTCGCGACACCACTCGTTCTGCCGCTGTTGGCACTGCAAATCGCGGCAATGTACGTGCTGCGCTATCAGGCGCCGGCGGAAGCACTGCAGAACCCGGTATCGGAACAGCTGGCCTTTGGAATCGAACAGGCCAACGAGCTCCGGCACATCGTCAGTGTCTACGGATTCCTTGCCGCCGTGTTCGCGTTCAATGCCCTGTGTTTTGTGCCGCTGGGACATCTCGTCTCGCGGCTCATGGGACGGATCGAGAAGCTCCGCTCCTACAGCTGGAACCTGTTGGGCAGTCTTGCCGGTATCGGGCTGTTCTATCTCCTGAGCTATCTGTGGACTGGGCCCGTCGTATGGATCACGCTCCTGGCTGTAGCACTGTTGCCGTTTCTGTTGCGGCCGGCATCGAGTCTCCTTCCCGCCGGCGTGGCCGTGCTCGTCGCTGTGGGGGTCTTGAACATCTCGTTTCGGCAGACCGAGACCGATCTGTTTTCACCGTATCAGATTCTGACGCTCAATGAAGAGCCGGGTGAGCCACCGGAGATTCGGGTGAACAACGTCTACTACCAGCGAGTGTTGGACCTCGACCCCGAGCGTTCCTCCCTAGCGGACTCCGCAGCGTATTGGAAGAACCACTACGACCTACCGTATCGCTTTGCGAAGCCTCGCGCCAAGGTGCTGATCGTAGGCGCCGGCACCGGCAATGACGTGGCGGCCGCGGTGCGCAATGGAGCCGGTCCCATCGACGCCGTCGAGATCGATCCGGCGATCTTGGAGTTTGGGAAGGACCTGCACCCTGCGGCACCATATCAGGCTGAGAACGTCACGTCGTTCGTCGCCGATGCGCGTGCGTTCATCCGGCGAACCGACGATCGCTACGATCTCATCGTCTACGGTCTCCTGGACTCGCACACGTTGTTGTCGGGGCTCTCGGGCGTGCGCCTGGACAGCTACGTGTACACCGTTGAGGCGTTCCGCGAGGCTCGGGAGCGCCTCAGCGACGACGGGCTCATCGTGCTCACCTTCAGTGTGATCGGCCCAGAGCTGGGGCGAAAACTGTTCCTCATGTTGGAGCAGGCGTTCGATGGTGAGGAGCCGTTCGTCTTGAGCACGGAATACGACCGCGGCTACACGTTCTTGATCGGCGAGAGAATGAGAGAACGTGCGTTCACCGCGCCCATGGGACTCACCGATGTGACCGCCGAGTTCGCGGCGGGGGATCTCCTAGCCGACATCTCGACCGACGATTGGCCGTTCTTCTACATGCCGGCACGGACCTATCCCGCCTCGTACATCGCGATGATCGTCGTGCTCTTGGCAATCTCACTGGTGTTCGTCAAGCAATTAGCGCCCGGAGGGAGCGGCTCCTGGTCGTTACCCTGTTTCTTCTTGGGTGCCGGGTTCATGCTGATCGAGACCAAGGGCATCACCGAGTTGGCGCTCGTCTACGGGAGTACGTGGGTCGTAGTGGGAGCCGTGATCGCCGCCATCTTGCTGATGGCGTTCTTCGCAAACCTCGTGGTGATTCGGTGGGGGGCTCCGCGTCCCTCGGTGACCTATGGGCTCTTGGTCGGATCGCTTGTTCTCGGGATGGTCGTGAGCCGCTGGGCCGTAGCGGGATTGGCCCCGGGGCTGAGTCAGATTGTGTTGACCGCGCTCCTTACCCTACCCCTCTTCTTTTCCGGCTTTGCGTTCTCGACCGAGCTAAAGCGCTCGGCGTCAGTCGCGGTGGCCCTCTCGTCCAACCTACTGGGTGCCATGCTGGGCGGGTTTCTCGAATACAACTCCATGTATTTCGGATTTCGCTCGCTCTACGTGCTGGCGATCGCGATGTATCTGTTGGCGTTCGTTGGATCGCTGCGGGTGAGGGTTCTCTCACCAGCATAGCCGCCAGAACGAAGATCAAGAGAGCGGCCCAAGTGTCGTCGGGTCGCTCTCTTCATCCAATTCGACGTGACGTCGACTCAGTATTTCTTTTCTTTCTTCTTGGTGTGCGTGATCTCCATGTTCTTGAACAAGCTCCCGTCCGGTAACACCATGAACATCTCGTAGGTGCGCTCGGTCGGACTCGTAATTCTGGTTACCGACTTGATCTTTTGCATTTGGCCGCGCACCGGATCTTTGACTTCGCCCCACCAGCTGATTTCACTGTGGTCTTCGTTCGCTTCACCGTGCATCGTCATGATCCCGGTTCCCATGTTGTCGATCCAGGCACTCACGAATCGTTGCTCGGAGTTGTCGTAGGCCATGAGCCCCATGCCTTTGAACGGCTGGCCCATCATCTCACCGTCGTATTCCTCTACGAGGTACCGGCCGTCCATCACCATGTGGGCTCGGTAGCCGTAGGTGGTCTCTGAAGGTGGCGCCGAGGGATCCATCCAGAACTTGGACGTCACGGTGTAGCTGCCGGCCATGGAAGCCATGAGCGCATGTTCCGGTCCGGGCTTGGCCGCTTCTGCGTAGGCCTCCATCATGGCTGCCATTTCGGGGGACGGTTGGTCGGGCTCCTGGGCAACCAGGACCGCCGGGGCGAGGGTGGCGACAAGCGCGAAGGCGCCTGCCGAGCGCAGGTATTTCATAGGAATCTCCTCAAAGCACGCGAAGTGGTCGCACAAATGTCATCTAATGTGGGGTGTCGTGTCGATAACCCCACATAGGGCGGGGGGTTCCCTTCCCGACCCGCGAGACAGCCAGAATCCTGGGCGCGAGCCTCCCGTGACCCGGGTCCAGCTGGTGGGGTATGATGGTCGAACCGGAAGGAAGGCATCTGTGCGATATGCTCTAGCGCTCGGTCTTCTGCTCGCGGCAGCTTGCACGTCGGCCACCGCCCCCACCGTGGGTGAGGAATTTCAGCTCGCCGTTGGCGAGCGGGTGTCGATCCCGGAGGAGAACCTGTGGCTTCGGTTTCTCGGGATCGCTTCCGATTCTCGCTGTCCCAGTGACGTAGTGTGTGTGTGGGAGGGTGACGGTGCGGTGCTGATCGAG
>JAOTWK010000227.1 GCA_029862935.1 Gemmatimonadota bacterium
GTCGAAAGAATCGGTAACCGGTTTGATCGTCGCACTTCCGATTCGATCGAGTGCCTTCTCCTCGAGACCCAGCAGGCGCTCTCTGAGTTCAATGAGTTGCAGCGTGAGTGCGAACCGATCTTGCAGCTCCCTGTGCCACATCGCCCACTCGGCGGCCCGAGCGCGGAGCTTCGCTGCTGGCGAGCGGTGGGATGGGGGTACGCGGCGCGCGGACCCCGGGACGAGGAAGGTGCCGCCCCGGTCGAGATCCCACTGATACGCCACTGCAAGCTCGCTCTCGAGCTCGGCCGAGAGCAAAGTGTCTACGTCTTCAAAGGCGGTGGACGCTTCCAGCGCCTCCTGCAACGCTTCAGCGGTGACACGCAGGTCAGACAAGTTTCCCTGCGGCGCCGGGCTGTCCGCGCCATCAGTGGCAGGTGTTTCCAACTTCAACCACGAGGGTTGGTGCAGCTCGAGGGAGTCCGCGTCGTGTTCGGCCTGGGAGACGGCGTTGGCCCACGTTGCCACCGCAGCCTCGAGCGGGCCGAGTACATGAGCGATCTGCTGTAGCTGCCCTTCGAGCCGGGGGCTGAGCACCCTTACGACGCGCACCTGCGCGTGGTAGTCCGTGAGCACCCGCAGTGGAACCGTGCGGTCGCGCAAGGGCTCTTCCTTCGGGGCGCGTCCGAACACGCGCCCCACGCCGTTCGTTGTGCCGCGTGCGATGCGGCCGACTCGACGGCCCGCGCGGCGGAACGCTTTACGCACCCGTCGCGGGGCCGGGTCGTCAGGCTCCGATGCATACAGCCCCGCATGCTCGGGAACCGTCTCTTCCGGTGCCCCCTGTTCGGCAACGCGAGCGAAGGCGGCGACGCCATTGACGACCATGGCAATGAGTTGCTCACCGGGAGCTCGAAGGGCGAGGTGGGTTGCCAATGGACCCAACACGCGATCGGCAGCCTGCCGGCGGTAGTCGTAGATGGCGCGCCAGCGCTCCGTCTGCGGGATCTCCCGCGCCGCCGTGGCAGCCAACGTCGTCGTCAGTTCGCGGTGTGCGTCTGCCGCCGACCGCAGGACCGCACGCAGCGGGTCCAGGACGGTTGTGTCGATCGTGGTGTCGAGGTCAGTAATCTCACGCTGGAGGGCCGCCTCCACTTGGCCTACCTGGCTCGAGATCGGCGGCTCGACCGAGGGGGCCGCCGTCGGGGGCGATAGCTCAGTCATCGTCATTGTCCGAATGATCCACTGGAGCCCGCGCGGGACGCCGCGGGCTGGTTGGAGGTCTCTTCGTCGGAGCGGTCGAGAAATGACATTGCCGCGCTGTGGCTGCCAGTCATTGGCTGCAGCATGCCCTCTTTGAGGAACTCGACCTTGGCCGACTCAGTGACGTCGCTGGCAAGGGCGAATTCGTACCGGGTATCCACGACGTAGGCCTTGACCACGAGATGGGTGAGAAACGTTTCTTTGAACTCGTCTTTCACGTTGACGACCACCGGCTTCTCGAGGTACGTGTATCGAGAGCTCACGGCGGCCGCATGGGCAATCGCCTTGGCCTTGGCGACGTCGACCCACCCCGGCAGGTAGAGGTCCACCACGACCTGACAATCCAAGGCGCCGGCATTGGCATTGGCGACTTGGTCTTCCACGATCTGCGAATTCGGCACCGAAACGAGGTTGTCGTCCGGCGTCACGATGCGCGTAGCGCGCATCCCGATCGAGACGACCTCCCCGTAGGTACCGCCGACTTTGATCTTGTCACCGACCTGAAACGGCTGGTCGAAGATGATGATGAGCCCCCCGAAGAGGTTCTTGAGAATGCCCTGTGCGGCAAAGCCGATACCGACGCCAAGCGCAGCAGTCGCTGCAATGAGGCCAGTGCGATCGACGTTGAAGACACTGGTGACGATGTAGTATGCGGCGAAGGTCCAGACGAGGAGGCGTACAATAGGAATCAGCTTCTTGAAGAACAGCCGGCGGGCGGCGGTCCGCTCCGCCAACGTGTTCAACAGCCATACGATGGTCCGAATGACGATCCACGCCACCACCAAGAGGATGATCGCCCAGATCGTTCTCAGTCCGAAGTAGCGCACATCGTCGGCCGTCTCGCGCACGCGGTCGCCACTGATCACGTCTCCAGCCTGTGCAATCGGCGATTCCACGGCGGCGGCTCCCGGGATGCGTGCGACCGCGTCGGTGAGGCGCGATACGTCCTGGCGCAGGCTATCCACGGTGACGGCCAGTGCACGCACGTCCGCCGCCGCCGCAAGCGTATCCTGTTGCGCGGTGTCCGCGGCGACCGTGTCCGTCGGGAGCGCGACGGCCGGTATGGAGTCGCCAACCGTGTCGGGCGGCGGTTCGCCGCCGCAGCCCGCGAGCAGTACTGCGAGGGCGCTGACCATCGTCAGGAGCGGGCGGTGTCTTGCCATGGATCTTCCTTCCAAAAGAGGCCTGAGCTCAACAAAAGGTGTGAGCCCGACTTTCGCTTCAGTGCGTGCTCCCAACACCGCTCAGCCGTTCCGACGGCACCGCCACGAGCAGTTTCCTGAGCAGTCCGGCGAGCGCGAGTTGTTCGTCCTCCGTGAGCGATGCCACCAGCCGCTCTGCGTTCGCAAAGCGGGCCTCGACGGCGTTGTCGATGAGCTCTTTGCCGTCCGGGGTGAGCCGCACCAGCAGTGCGCGCCGGTCCACCGGATCCGGGAGCCGCTCGACCCACCCGCGCTCCTGCAACCGGTCAATCCGATTGGTCATGGCACCCGACGTGAGGATCGCAAGGCGACGCAAGGCCGTCGGGGACATGGTGTAGGGCGGCCCCTGCCGGCGCAATGCCGCGAGCACGTCGAACGCCCACAGCTCGAGCCTATAGGAGATGAGGGCACTGCTCGCCGCGTGTGTTGCGTGCTTGCTGAAGCGGAGGACGCGGCTGACAATGCCGAGCGGCGACGGATCGAGGTCCGGCCGCTCATCTTCCCATTCCTGTAGGAGTTGGTCCACGCGGTCCTGGAGCATCAGACTCACCAATCCTGCTCATTAAGTTAACTCTAAGTTACTTGACACAAAGATAAATGTCAAGTAACTTGACGTATAGTTAAATGGTGTCTGTGCGTGGTCATGGGGTCCGCAGTCCCGTGATCGGGTGGATGGGAGATCGTAAGTCATTGATAAACAGCAAGATTGGAGGAATCGTGTGGTACTGGACTGAATGGGCTGTGGTTGCGAGGCGTGTGGTGGCGTTCGCGGCTGTTACTGCCGCGCTGATGGGGGTTCCGACACCGGCAGCCGCCCAGCAGGCCGAGCCGCAGTTCGGCGAACTCATCAGGTTTCTGAAGCGGGACTATTTCAGTCTCGGGGTCCTGCTGCAAACGGTGGCCGATGTCCAGCCAGAGCGGACGCTGCCCGGGGAGAACGGCTTTTCGGTTGCGAACTTCCGGTTGCTGCTTCGGGGGGAGTTGGATGGCCGGTACGGGTATTTCCTGCAGACCAACTTTGCCGGTTCGCCATCGCTGCTCGACGCCTCGATGTACTATCGACCGTCCACTGACCTACGCCTCACGGTGGGGCAGTTCAAGGCGCCGTTCAGCTATGAGTTCCTGACATCCGCCTCGGCCATCGACTTCGTCAACCGGTCACAAGCCGTCACGACGTTGGTTCCTGGCCGGCAGTTGGGTCTAGCGGCGGCCGTGACCCCGTCGGCGGGGTCGTTCGGGATCACTGCGGGTGTGTTCAACGGCAATGGCACGGCGCCGAACGGCAACGACGGTGACGGCGTCATGGTTGTGGGCCGGTTCTTCGGGACGATGGATGTCGGTGGCGAATCCGATCACGTCGTCGTTGGCCTCAACGCCGCGTATAGTGACGACGACAATGCCTCGTTCGGTGGCGGGTACGTCACCGGCTTCACCGGCCATCGCACGTTGCTCGGCGCCGATTTTCGCGCCACGGTGGGCCGGTTCCTTCTGTCCGGCGAGGTGGACTACGCCGTGCTGGATCCCGAGCTGGGGACGACGCAGCATCCTTGGGGTGGCCATGCCACGGCGGGGTACCTGGTGCGTGACGATACACAGCTCCTCGCGCGGTTCGATTTCTTCGATCCCGAGCTCGGATTGGAGCGGCGAGACTGGATGGTGCTGGGGCTCAATGTCTGGCCCACCTCGGTCACGGAGTTCCAAGTGAACTACATCGTCGACACGCGAGATACCGCGTTCGATCACCATCAGCTGCTGGTGAACTTCCAGTTCGGCTTCTAGCGCCGGTTGGAGCCTGTGGGCCGCCGGCCTCGCGCGATGGGCCGGCGGCCCACATGTTTATAGGGGATCATTCAAGCAGGGGATCGTCGCTGTGCCGTCAGACGCGACACGGACTACGGGGTCGTTACGCCGTAAGCCGCTCCACGAGGAGCTGGACGTCTACGGTTTGACCCACACGGGGCTCGTACGTGACACGAATCAGGATCACTTCCTGGTCGGGTCGCTGCGCAAGCATATGGAAGTCGAGTACACGAGTCTCCCTAAACCGGAGCAGCTGCCCTTGGCGGGTGAGCGCTTGGCATACCTCGCGATGGTCGCGGATGGGGTGGGGAGCGGTGAGGGGGGTGAGGAAGCCAGTCGCGTTACCATCGAAGTGGCATCGCAGTACGTCTCCTCCGGCATGAGTTGCTATTACACAGCGGATTCACACGACGAGACCGCCTTCTTCGACGCCATGCAGCAGGCCGCGATAACGTGTCATACCTCGGTCGTGGAGCGGGCCGAAAGCGACGCTGAGCGGCGCGGGATGGCGACGACCCTCACGCTCTGGATCGGCGTGTGGCCCTGGTCCTACCTGCTCCAGGTGGGTGACAGCCGATGCTACGTGTTTCGCCGTGGCCGCCTGACCCAGATCAGTCGTGACCAGACCATGGCGCAGGAGTTGGTCGACCAGGGTGTCCTTGAGCGCTCCGACCTCGAGAACTCGCGGTGGGCGAACGTGCTGTCGAGTGCGATCGGGGGTCAGCAAACCGCGCCGGTCGTGACGCGAATCCGTCAGCTGTGGGGCAGCGTTGGGCTCTTGTGTAGCGACGGGCTCACGAAGCACGTGCCCGACGAGCGGATCGCCGAGCGGTTGGGGAGCATGACCTCGGCCAAACAGGTTTGTGAAGCGTTGCTCCAAGACGCTCTCGATGCGGGCGGCAGCGACAACATCACGATCATCGTGGGCCGGGCGCTCCAAAAAGACCGGTAGCACTCGCTCGGGCCGGCTGTTTGGCAGTGGGGTTCGACCCTACCACTGGCGCCCAATCCCGAGGAGTTGTATCATTAAGATTGCTTCTTTCCGGTTCGAGGCCATTTCCCGTGGCCGGAATCGTCCACCATACGTCACACAGCGTGGCCAATCTCGTAGCCGCCGGCTGCGTCCTCCCAGCACCTCTTTTGGTGCGCTCAATGCATAGGAGTTTCGATGAACAGGATGCTCAAACTCTCGCTCACCCTCGTACTCACCGCAGCGATCCTGGTACCCGCTTCGGTTGAGGCGCAGCGGGCAGACAGGGCCAAGATTCAGGAAGCGATGAAGGCTGCGCCCGACAACCTCGCCCGGAACGCCACGATCATGGATTGGGACCAGTCCGTATTGCGCGAAGGAACCAACGGCTGGACGTGTATGCCGACGCCACCGGATCTCCCCGGGACCGCCCCCATGTGTCTCGACGCGCAGTGGGTCAACTGGGCGCATGCCTGGCAGACCAAGACGACGCCCACGTTCACGAGCATCGGCATCTCGTACATGCTTGAGGGGGATGAAGGGGCCAGCAACTCCGATCCGTACGGCACGAAGGAGACGTCGACGGACTGGGTTGTAGCCGGCCCGCACCTGATGATTGTCTTGCCCGATCCGTCCATGCTGGATGACATGACCACCGACCATACTACTGGCGGTCCGTGGGTGATGTGGCAGGGGACGCCGTACGCGCACATCATGGTGCCGCTCAAGTAACGTTTTGGCTTTGACGTACGCGGCAAGAGTACAGAACAGCCCGCGATCGCCGCGCAGAGCGGCGTTCGCGGGCGTCGTGTTGGCGGTTTTCGGGTCGACGGGAGGGTGCGCCAGCGCTCCCAGGCAGC
>JAOTWK010000228.1 GCA_029862935.1 Gemmatimonadota bacterium
GGTGGCATGCGGTCAGCCGGCTGGTGCGAGCACGAGCACGCCGAGCGGCGGAAGCTTGAGGACGATCGATTGAGGATGACCGTGATATGGGACCGGGTCGCTTGTGACCTCGGACAGCGTGTCGACATCGCTCCCGCCGTAGCGCCGGTCGTCGCTCGAGAAGCGCTCCAGGTACCGTCCGGCCGCCGGCGTGCCGATCCGATAGTCGTCTCTCGGCACCGGGGTGAGATTCATGACCACGATCACATGCTCCTCACCGTCACGCCGGAGAAATGACAACACACTGCCCTCCCAATCGCCGCAATCGATCCACGTGAACCCGTCCGGGTCGGGGTCCTTCCGCCACAGGCTCGGCGTCGTGCGATAGAGGTGTCCGAGGTCGGCCACGAACTGGCGGAAGGCCGCGCGCATGGGATCGTCGGCGAGGTGCCAGTCGAGACTCACGTCGTGATTCCACTCCCCATCGGGCGCGAGCTCCGTGCCCATGAACACGAGCTTCTTTCCTGGGCGTGTGTATTGGTAGGTCAACAGTGCCCGCAGATTGGCAAACCGTTGCCAGTCATCACCGGGCATCTTGCCCAGGAGTGAGCCTTTGCCGTGGACGACCTCGTCGTGCGACAACGGCATGATGAAGCGCTCGCTGTGCTCGTACACCATGGCGAACGTGAGATCGTCTTGGTGGTACTTCCGGTGCACGGGCTCCTTGGAGAAGTAGACGAGCGTGTCGTGCATCCAGCCCATATTCCACTTGAAGGTGAACCCCAGTCCGCCATCGTGGACGGGCCGCGACACGCCGGGCCACGCCGTCGATTCTTCCGCGATCATGAGACTACCGGGGTGGAGATCGGCGATCGTGCGGTTGAGCTCGGAGATGAACGTGACGGCCTCGAGGTTCTCGCGTCCTCCATAGACGTTGGGAAGCCACTCACCGTGCTTCCGGCTGTAGTCCAGATAGAGCATCGACGCGACGGCATCCACGCGGAGCCCGTCGATGTGAAATTCCTCGAGCCAGTACAGCGCGTTGGCAATGAGAAAGCTCTTCACCTCGTGGCGCCCGTAGTTGAAGATCAAGGTGCCCCAGTCGGGGTGTTCTCCGCGCCGTGCATCCTCGTGCTCATACAACGCGGTGCCGTCGAATCGACGCAGGGCGAAGTCATCCTTGGGGAAGTGCGCCGGCACCCAGTCGAGGATCACGCCGATCCCGTGTTGGTGGCAGTAGTCCACGAAGTAGCGCAAATCATCGGGCGACCCGAATCGCGCGGTCGGGGCATAATAGCCGGAGACCTGGTATCCCCATGAGCCGCTGAACGGATGCTCGGCGATCGGCAGAAGCTCGATGTGCGTGAACCCGAGAGCCGTAACGTGGTCGACCAGGCGGGGTGCGATCTCGCGATACGTGAGCGGGCGATGGTCCTCCTCCGGGACGCGGGCCCAGGATCCGAGATGGACCTCGTAGATCGCCACGGGTTCGCGTAGGGGGTCCCACCGCGCACGCGCATCCATCCACTCCGCATCCTGCCACGTGTGCGACGATGCGAAGACCCGCGATGCGGTCGACGGCGGGTGCTCCATGGCGAGGGCGACCGGATCGGTTTTGACTCGGAGCAAACCGTCCTGCGTCTTGATCTCGTACTTGTAGAGCGCGCCGGGTGCGACACCGGGAACGAAGAGCTCGAAGATTCCTGAGACACCCAGGGAACGCATCGGGAAGACGAGCCCATCCCAGACGCAGAAGTCTCCGACGACGCTCACCCGTCTTGCACTCGGCGCCCACACCGCGAACGCAACGCCTGCGACACCGTCGATGGTTCGCGGATGGGCACCGAGACACTCCCAGAGCCGACGGTGTGTGCCTTCCGAAAAGAGGTACACGTCCGTTTCGCCGAGCGTGGGCAGGAAGCGATAGGGATCGTCCCGCTCCCACGTGTCGCCGTTGGGAAACCGGAAGCGCAATCGATAGGTCAGCGGTGGCGAGAGGCGCAGCACAAACCGCCCAAACAGGCCTTCGGCGCCGAGCCGCAGCAGTGGCAGCGGGTCCCGTTCGGGCAGGAGTACGTCGACGGCAGTCGCCGCCGGGTGAAAGGCGCGGACCACCGTCCCCTGCTCACCGTCGCGATCCGCGGGATGCGCGCCGAGCAACGAATGGGGGTCAGAGTGATCCCCGGTCACGAGACGTCGCTGATCGTCCGCAAGCGGGATCGGCCCGGTCCACGCAGAAGTCACGCGGCACCTCCCTCGCGCCGTGCGCGCTCATATCGCAGCAGTACCAACGAATGGCGTACGAGCCGTACACCTTGGCCGTCGCCGACCGAGCCGGCTGCCAGTCGTGCCGTATTCATCAAATGGACCCACTGACCACGCTTCGGTAGGGACGGGAGGGCAAACAGGCGCGCACTCTGGCCACCGTTGAGCAGCAAGAGGACCGTGTCGCCTTCGATCGGCCGCCCGCGGTCGTCGACCTCGTCCGTTGCCTCGCCGTGTAACAACATGCCCAACACTTGGCTCGCAGGGTCATGCCAGTCGGCGTCGGTCATTGGCGTGCCGTCGGGCCGCAGCCAGACGACATCGGTTGCGCCGTCCACGCTCATAGGCCGTCCACTGAAGAAGCCGCGGCGCCGGAACACGGGGTGCCGCCGGCGCAAGCGGAACACGGATCGTGTGAACTTGAGGAACTCGCGGGCCCGCTCGTCGAGCGTCCAGTCGAGCCACGTGACGTCGCTGTCCAGACAGTACGCGTTGTTGTTGCCTCGTTGGGTGCGGCCGAGCTCGTCGCCATGACAGAGCATGGGGACGCCCTGGGAAAACGCCAGCGTCGCCAGGAGGTTGCGCTTGGCCCGCTCGCGGATGCGCACGATTCCCTCCTCCTCGGAGGGGCCCTCCACGCCCCAATTCCTGCTCCAATTGGCGTCGATACCGTCGCGGTTGCCTTCCCCGTTGGCGTGATTGTGCTTCTGCTCGTAACTGACCAGGTCATGCAGCGTGAACCCGTCGTGGCACGTGACGTAATTGATGCTCGCGTGCGGACTGCGGCCGCGCCGGTCGTACAGGTCACTGCTCCCGGACAGTCGGTAGGCGAGGTCGGCGATTTGGCCTGTGTCGCTCCGCCAAAAGCGTCGCACCGTGTCGCGGTACTGACCATTCCATTCCGCCCAACCGCTCGGGAAGTTCCCAACCTGGTAGCCACCCTCTCCGACATCCCACGGTTCGGCGATGAGTTTGACCTGTGAGAGCACGGGATCTTGCTGAATGAAATCGAAAAAGCGCTGGAGTCGGTTCAACTCGAAGAGTTCTCGGGCGAGTGCCGGGGCCAGGTCGAAGCGGAACCCGTCGACGTGCATTTCCTGCACCCAGTAGCGGAGACTATCCATCATCAGCTGCATGGCGCGAAAATTTTGCATGTTGAGGGTGTTGCCGGTGCCGGTGAAGTCGAGGTAAAACCGTCGGTCCTCCGGATTCAAGCCGTAGTAGGAGACGTTGTCGATACCACGGAAGGACAGGGTCGGTCCGAACCGGTTGCCTTCGGCGGTGTGGTTGTACACGACATCCAGGATCACCTCGATGCCCGCGCGGTGCAGGCCTTTGACCATGCTCTTGAATTCGGCGACCTGCTGACCCAGATGCGCGGTCGCATACCGGGAATCCGGCGCGAAGAACCCGATGGTATTGTAGCCCCAATAGTTGCGGAGCCCACGCTCGATGAGGGGGCGCTCGCTCACGTGGTGGTGTACGGGCAGCAACTCTACCGCCGTGACGCCGAGAGTCGCGAGGTGTTCGAGGATCGGATCGGAAGCCATCCCGAGGTACGTGCCGCGCAGGTGCTCGGGGACGCCAGGATGCTTGGCGGTCATGCCCTTGACGTGGCACTCGTAGATCACGGTCCGATTCCACGGCGTGCGCGGCGGCTGGTCGTCCCCCCAGGTGAAAGCCGGGTCGATGACGACGCATTTGGGCACGAACGGGGCGCTGTCTCTGGTATCGAACGAGAGGTCTTCGTCGGCGGCACCCACGACATGCCCGACCAGGGCATCGTCCCAACGCACGTCCCCAGCCACGGCCTTGGCGTAGGGGTCGATCAAGAGCTTGTTGGCGTTGAAGCGGTGACCCTCGTGGGGGGCGTACGGGCCGTGGACGCGAAAACCGTACAACAGCCCCGGGCGCACGTCCGGCAGATAGGCGTGCCACACCATGTTGGTGCGCTCACGCAGAGTGACCCGTTCGGTCTCTCGGGTCGCGTCGAGGGGATCGAACAGGCAAAGTTCGATGGCGGTGGCATGCTCGGAAAAGAGCGCGAAGTTCACCCCTTCACCGTCCCACGTCGCTCCGAGCGAGTACGCGGTACCCGGCCAGACCCTCATGCGCAGCACCGTGGACAGCGCTGCGTCGTCATGGGGACGGGACGCTCGTCGGGAGGAGCTCGACAAGCCCGCGTAGCGGAATCGACACCCATTCGGGCCGGTTGTTGAGCTCGTAGTGCAACTCGTAGAATGCCTTGTTGAGCACGTGATAGTCGAGCAGGATCCGTCGCTCTTCGGCCGCGCGAGGCACGAACGCCGCGTCGCCTGCAGTGTCGACATAGGACTTGAGGAAGACCTGTGACACCCACTGATACCAGCTCGTGGCCCAGGGTTCGAGCAGGTCGACATCGCCCACGCGGACGCCTCCACCGACGAGGGCGGACATGGCCGCATAGTGGAACGAGCGCAGCATCCCGGCTACGTCGCGGAACGGAGATCGTTTGAGACGCCGTTCGCCGAGGGAACGCGTCGGCTCCCCTTCGAAGTCGAGGATTGCGAAGTCCTTGCCGGTGAACAGCACTTGGCCGAGGTGATAGTCCCCATGCCCGCGAATGCGCTGGGCCCGGATCCGGCGATCCAAGATTTCCCGCAACCGTTGACGCAGCTGCGGCCGCGCGGCGAGAACCCGGCGGGCGTCGGGGCGCGCGGCCTTGGGCAGGTACCGCACCCGCTTTTCCAAGAGCCGGAGGGTCTCCGTTGCTCTCGTGCGGAGAGACTCGTAGAGCGAGCGCTGAAACATGGTTGTGAACGGCTCCGGCGCGAACGCCGGATCGGCCGTTTGTGAGGCCAATGCCAGGTGGAGCTCGGCGGTGCGCTGACCCAGGGTTCGGGCGGATTCCAGATACACACCGATCTGTTCGGCGGCTTCGACCGGCAGAGTGAGATCGAGCGCGTCTACGATGTGTTGCCATGGATGGACGATCGGCTCTTGGCCGTCCGCGCGTGCGGAGACCCGCTCGAAGTACTGATCGAGCGAATCTAGCGTGAGGCGCCACGCGTCCCCTTCGTTGATCACATAGGCGTGAATGATGCCCAGGGTCATGGAATCACGTCGGGGGCGCTGGTACTCGAGAGCGCCAGCCACCGGGGCCGTGTGCGCGAATCCAGTGCGCTCGGTGAGGAACCGCCCGACTTCGAGATCGGGGTTCACGCCTTCATCCAGTCGTCGAAACAGCTTCATGACCAGCTGGTCACCGTACACGACCGAGGTGTTGCTTTGTTCCGTCTTGAGCACGGTTGGGGTCACCGTGTCGGCGACCGCACGTACCCGCTGGCGGAAGCCACGGGTGGTGAAGCCGTGTACCGAACCGTCTACCCCTTTGCGGCTGCCGCGGCGCGCCACCATACGGGTGAGTTCCGTGCAGAACCGTGGATCGGCAAGCGCGTCGTACAGCACTCCCTCTACGCTCGACTCAGAGCCATCGATGCGGACCCGCGCGATCACGTGTTGCAGGTCGTCGTCGGGTTCTCCCTCGGAGATGGCCGGCGCAAACGCCATCGGAATGTTGTAGAAATCCGGGGTTCCCTCCGAATATGTCACCTGCACGATCGTCAGATAGGCGTGGCTGTCGTCGACCGCCACTGGGACCGTTTCCATGATCTTCGTCGAGAGAATCTTGCGGGCCTTCCCGCCAAACCAGCGACGCGTCACGAGGAAGCGTGGCAAGATGCGCTCGAGCTTCGCCACGTGCTTCGTTCGGAAGATGGT
>JAOTWK010000230.1 GCA_029862935.1 Gemmatimonadota bacterium
CGTCGGGCCCACCAGTCGGCACATTGATGTTCAAGAGCATCGGCGGGCGGATTGCACCCGCCTCTTTCAGCTGTTGGATGATTCGTTTCGTGTACCCCGCCGCCACGGCATAGTCCTGCGATGCGCCGATGCGAACCGACGCGGCAATGGCGGGAAGCCCGTGCAGCGCTGCCTCACGGGCGCCGGCAACGGTGCCCGAGAGCCACGCGTGCGCCCCCGTGTTCTCGCCAGTGTTGACCCCGGCAACCACGAGATCTGGCAGCGTGTCCATGAGAGATGTCAACGCGAGCCGGACGACGCTCGCGGGCTTGGCGTCGACCACGAACCACCGGACGCCGTGCGGGTTCCCCACTTCCCGGACCGAGATCGGCTCCCGATATGTGATGCCATGTCCCGTCCCACTCTGTTGCTCGAGTGGTGCAGCCACCACGACCTCGCCAATGGTCACGAGAGAATCGACGAGCGCCAGTAGACCCGGAGCCTGGTAGCCGTCGTCGTTTGCTACGAGGATCCGCAGCGGGCGTTCCGTCTTGACGTCTTGCGCAAGTACCGCCGGGCCCGGTATAACAGCGAGGGCCACGAGGGCGGCGAGGGGACGTGGGAGCATCCTTTCTACCTCTCGACGTGTAAGAGTGAGTGACGCAGGTCCGGCACGATGTGCTGGGTCTCTAAAGGGAACCGATTCAACACCGTAGGGCAACGTCATGATACGAACACGCACGTGGATGTCTGCTGTCGTCGTGGGGGTTGGCCTTGTTGGCGCATGTGCCAGTGCCAGAGGAACGCCTACCACCATCCCCTCAGAAGCTCCGCCCCGCATCATTCTATTCATCGGCGACGGCGTCGGTCTAGCATATTGGACGGCCGCGCGATTCGCAGCAGACGCGTTGACCATCGATGCGTTCCCTGTCGTGGGCCTGGTCGACGTTCAGCCAGACTCTGGCCGGATTCCGGACAGCGCCGCAAGTGCGACCGCCTACGCCGCGGGCATCAAGACCTACAACGGCGCCATCGGTGTCGGACCGGACAGCCTCCCGGTAGTTACCGTCCTCGAGGTCGCCGCGGAACGGGGTATGGGCACCGGGTTGGTAGCCACCTCCCGGATTACCCATGCCACGCCGGCCTCGTTCGCGGCGCACGTCCCGAGCCGCCAAATGGAATGGGAGATCGCCCGGCAGATGGTCGCGCAGCGCCCAACCGTGGTACTCGGTGGCGGGGCCGGCGTGTTCGACGGCCGATTGCGACCTGATTCGGTCGACCTGCTTGGGTTGATTGCCGCCAATTACGCATTCGTAGAGACCGCGGAGGCCCTCGTGGCGGTGCAGCTCGATACGGTGCAGACGCTCTTCGGGCTGTTCGGCACCGGGCACATGCCACCAGCAGCCGCTCGCACACCCACACTGGCTGAAATGACCGCAGCGGCACTGACCGTCCTCGATAAGAACCCGAGAGGGTTCTTCCTCATGGTGGAGGCGTCGCAGCCTGACTGGCGCGGGCACGGCAACCAATCGCTCGAGGACGTGACGGCTGAAATGCTCGATTTCGATCGTGCGATCGGCGAGGCGCTGGCCTACCAAGGCCGGCGATCGGAGACGCTCATTGTCGTCACGTCCGACCACGAGACCGGCGGGCTCGCTCTCCAGTACGACAGCACCGGAACGCTGCACGCCGCGTACACGACGGGAGGTCACACGGCAACCATGATCCCGCTGTTCGCCGGCGGACCCGGGGCAGAGCTGTTCGGTGGCGTCACATCCAATGATCGTGTCGGGCGCGAGCTTCTCGCGCTCGTCCGTCGCTGAACCGCGGAACCTGCCCCGCCGCGCGGTGATATATTCACGAGCGATGCTCCAGCGACAGCGACACCCGGACTTCCGTGCTGCCAAGCCTCTCACGGCGTTGGTCTATGCGGCGTTGGTCACGATGGTGCCGGTGCAGCACGCACTCGAGGAGTCAGTCGTCGCTGTGCCGTCCATCGAGGCCAATCACTCGGACGATTGTCCGAGGCTCCATGCGGGACCGGCATGTTTGTCTGCAGCACTTTCCCTCTTGGCGATGCCAACGGTGCGGCCGCGACTCGGGGTCAGCCCGTTGTCCGCAGATCGAGCGCCAGAAGAGCCCGTCGGGCGACTTGACCGTTCGTTGTTCCTCTACGCCTACCACTCACGCGCTCCACCCCTCTGACGTAGCTGCCCGTGTCGGCACGCGAGGTTGCGGCTTCACTGCGTAGCCTCCGTGCTTCACCTAATCAGAGGACGCCACACGCGATGCGCATATTTGTTGTCGTCGCGGCCGTACTGACGGCCGTGGGAACGCCAGTGCTGTCGGCCCAGCAGCCGACCGAGGCCTCCGACTCACTAGAGGCTGAAGTCCGGCGGCTCAAGGCGCGGCTCGATTCCCTCGAGCGCGTGCTCGAGCGTCTGCTGCGAGCGGAGGGGGATACGGCCACTGCCCGAGACGAGCTCGCAACGCTGCGTGCCGCGGCCCGGGCCGCGGCCGGAGAACAGGCAGGTGCGGATACGGCGGCGGCGCAGCAGTCACGCACCCGGGACCTCCAAATCCTCAATCCCGAGATCAGTGTCACGGGCGACCTGGTGGGAGCGTATGCCCACGCGGCGGGCGAATCGGGGTCCACCACCGCCGTTCCGCGGGAATTCGAATTCTCGTTTCAAGCGGCCCTGGATCCTTACACCCGCACCAAGATCTTCGTCACGCGCGAACAGGAGATCGAGATCGCAGGATTCCCCGAAGCAGACGGGGAGGAAGAGGGACACGGGGGATTCGAGATCGAGGAAGGTTACCTCTATTGGGTCGGCTTGCCCGGTGGGATTGGTTTGAAGGCTGGCAAGTTCCGTCAGGAAATTGGCCTCTACAACCGATGGCACACGCACGCGCTCCTCGAGGTCGGGCGTCCGCTCGCGGCGGTCACGTTTCTCGGCGAGGACGGACTCATTCAGACGGGGGCCTCACTGACCTCGCCGGCGCTCAGCATCGGTCCGTCAACCCAGACCGCCCTGCTCGAGGTGACCACCGGGACCAACGATGCGCTCTTCGCCGGCGGGAACGACCTGAGCGTGCTCGGCCGCGTGCAGAGTTTCTGGGATGTGGGCCGCACGAGCTACTTCCAGGTCGGGGCAACGGGGGTGTTGGGTGAGAACGAGGAGGTTTCGCTCCAATCGCGTCTGCTCGGTTTGGACGTCGCGTACCGCTGGGAACCATCGATCTATCGAGGGATCTCGCTCAAAGGGGAATGGTACTTCGCAGAGCAGGACCTGGGCGGAGTCGTTGAGACTGGGCACGGCGGCTACGGACAGATGAACTTCCGACTCACCCGGTCGTGGATTCTCGGCGCACGCGCCGATTTCGTCGACGGGTATGGCAGCGCGCCTCACGTCGTGCAGGTGGTGCCGAGCCTCACATGGTGGCAAAGCGAATGGGTGCGGATCCGGCTGCAATACAACATGGTGCGGCCGGAGGGTGGCGAGGCCAATCACACGGTCCTGGCACAGGTCGTGTGGGCCATGGGACCGCACAAGCATGAGACTTACTAGGCGGGACAGGAGACCGACCATGCACACTCGTGCGTTGCGCGACCGGCACTCTCCGATGGCCATGCGTCACGTCGCCTTCGGTGTGGCACTCGCGCTCGTTGCCGCGCACCCCGCGGTGGCACAAGAGCGGATTCAGGTTGTCACCACGTTACCGACCTATGCCGCGATCACCAGGGAGCTGACTGGCGATCTCGCCGTCGTTCGCTCGATTGCACGCGGGGACGAAGATCCGCACTTCGTGACCCCGCGGCCTAGCTTCGCAGCCATGATTCAGCGGGCCGACCTATTCGTGGTGACGGGCCTCGACCTGGAGCTCTGGGTCCCAACCCTGCTCGATCGGGCAAACAATGCCCGCGTCGTCGAGGGTGCGCCCGGACACGTCCCAGCCTACGCCGGCATCTCATTGTTGGACGTCCCAGAGAGCGTATCTCGCGCCGGGGGGGACATCCACGTGTTCGGCAACCCACACATCCACACCGATCCGATCAACGCCATCATCATTGCGCGCAACATTGCGGCCGGGTTGCGACGCGTGGATCCTGATCGGGCCGCCGTCTACGATGCCAATCTCGTTGCATTCTCGACGCGCATCATGCACCGTCTGTTCGGCGAGCAGCTGGTCGAGATGTTGGGCGAGGCAACGCTGTTCGATCTGGCCCGTGACCACCGCTTCTGGGACTTCGCGAGTCAACAGTCGTTCCAGAACAGACCCCTCAGCGAGTACGTCGGCGGCTGGCTGGCTCAGGCGGCACCATTCCGCGACAAGCGGGTGGTGTGCTACCACAAGAACTGGGCCTATTTCAGCGCGCGCTTTCGCATGACGTGCGCGATGTACGTCGAGCCCAAGCCGGGAATTCCGCCCGCGCCCGGACATGTCCGCGACGTCATCGATTTCATTCGGAGTGACCGTATCCCCGTGGTGTTCGCCGCCAACTACTTCAGTCGGAGTCAGGTTGAACGCGTTGCCTCGCGGACTGGCGCGATGGCAATTGTCGTCCCGGAGCACGTCGATGGCGAAGCCGACGTGAAGGACTACTTTGCGTTGGTCGATCGATGGATCTCCGCGCTTGCAGGCGGGTTCACTGCCGCCGCCTCGCAAGGCTCGGCGCGATGAAGGACCAACTGAACCTACGGACGGTGTAGACGATGCTCGAGCTGATGGCTCCGGCCCTCGTGGCCGCTCTCATCCTGGTCGGCATCCACGGATACCTGGGGATCCACATCATCGCTCGAGGCGTGATCTTCGTAGATCTCGCACTCGCGCAGGTCGCGGCGTTGGGCTGGGCCGCCGCTGGCCTCGGGCTCGGCCACACCGTGAGCTCTTTGACCGGGCTCCCGCAAACCACGGCGAGTTATCTGGTGGGACTGGCGGCGACCTTGATTGCAGCAGCCGTCTTCTCCCTGAGTCGCATGGAACACGAACGGGTGCCGCAAGAGGCGATCATTGGCATTGTGTACGTGGTGGCTTCTGCGGTAACGATTCTGCTCGCCGCGCAGGCACCTCGTGGATCCGAACATGTCGAGCAGCTTCTCACTGGCAGTCTTCTGTGGGTGACGTGGCCCGAGATCGCGAAGACGGCCGTCGTGTACGGTGTGCTGGGCCTCGTCCACTGGATGCTGCGACACCGGTTTCTCACCATCTCGTTGCACCCAGAACGGGCCCAAGCAGAGCGGTGGCGGGTCGCTGGGTGGGATTTCCTCTTCTATGCCCTCTTCGGCGTTGTCGTGACATCGTCCGTCGCTATCGCGGGCGTACTGCTCGTGTTCAGCTTTCTCGTGATTCCGGCCGTGATCGCCTTCCTCTTTGCCAAGACCGCGGGCCGGATGCTGTCGATCGCCTGGGTCACGGGTACGGCCGCCACCGTGCTCGGGTTGTGGGTGTCGTACGAGAGCGATTTGCCCACTGGCCCGGTGGTGGTGTGCGCGTTCGGACTCGCGCTCATCATTGCACTCGTCACGCGGCGGATCGTCCGGCGCAAAGCCCCCGCGTGAAACGCTCGATTACGCTCGCATCGCTGCTGCTGGCCTCGCTGCCCGCGACCGGCACCGCGCAGATCTTCGCTGAGGCACAGGGTGGCGTCTTGTTCGGATCGAACCTCGTCCGAGATTCGATCGTGCAAGACCTCACAGTCGGACCGCAGCCGGCTCCGACGTTTGCGCTGCGAGTTGGCTCCGAGCTGACCAATCTCTTTGCGGTGGCACTCTCGCTCCGCTGGGCGCGCAGCGACCTCGTCCGCCGGGAGCTCGACCAGACCACGTCGATTATCCCACTCACCGTCTGGTCAGCATCACTCGCCGTGCGGCGCCACCTCACTCCGTGGGCAAGCGTCGAAGGATCGTTCGGCGGAATCAAGTACGCGCCTAGCTCGGACACACGCGAAGGGACCATCTTTCAGGACGATGCACCCCTCGTACCGGCCGCTGG
>JAOTWK010000229.1 GCA_029862935.1 Gemmatimonadota bacterium
GGCGAAGAATTCGGTGAGCCCCATGCGATCATTCATGGTCGTCTTCAGTCGGCATTCCGTCGGATACTGGGTTGCCTAAGCTATGGTCTCTTGCTCGGCCGGGTCAACGCGCCCGGTCGATCAGATTACGCATTTCGCGAACGGCGTGTTCCATTCCGACGAGCACGGATCGGCTCACGATAGCATGTCCGATGTTCAGTTCTTCGATGTCTCCGATCGCCGCGACGGCCGAGACATTACGGTAGGTGAGACCGTGTCCGGCATGCACGGCGAGCCCACGTGACTTGGCGTGCGCGACCGCCTGCTCAAGACGTCTCAACGCCGCGTCCGACTCGCGGTAGGTGTTTGCATAGTCGCCCGTGTGCAGCTCGATGGCCGGGACGCCCAGTTCGGCCGCCCGATCGATGCTGGATCGGTCGGGATCGATGAAGACGCTGACGCGGATTCCGGCGTCATGCAGCCGGTCGGTCGTCTCACGCAACTCCCGGGTGACGGGTGTCCCTGGTACGCCCATGTCGAGCCCGCCCTCGGTTGTGATCTCCTGGCGGTGCTCCGGCACGAGCGTGGCTTGGTGCGGCGTGATCTCCAAGGCGATCGCCACAATGTCCCCAGCAGCGGCGAGCTCGAGGTTGAGCGGCTCGCGGATGGCGTCGGCCAGCCGACGCACGTCGCGGTCTTGGATGTGTCGCCGGTCCTCACGCAAGTGCACCGTGATGCCGTCGGCTCCGCCCGCCAGACAGGCGTGCGCCGCCTCCAGCGGGTCCGGCTCCGTGGTCTTGCGAGCTTCACGAATGGTCGCCACGTGATCCACGTTCACGTACAATCGCATGGCCGCTTGCCCCGTGTTCTCTGCCTGTCTAGCTTCCACCGCGTCGCATTGAGCGCGACAGAAAGCTGAGCGAATGCGTAGAAGTATAGTGGCACTAGGCGCCTCTCTCACATTGGCGTGCGCCAGCGGGGGCGGACCAGAGGCGGTCATCCCCGAATCGCCCGAGACGGCCGTTCGCGGGTTCTTGGACGCCGCCCGCGAAAACCGGCTGTCCGGCATGAGTGACCTGTGGGGCTCGTCGCGTGGGCGGGCGGCCGACCGCATGGATGAGACGGAGCTGCGCAAGCGCCTCATGGTGATCCAGGTCTACCTGGCTCACGAGAGCTTTGAGATCATCGCCGACACCGACCCGATCCGACGCGGAGCGGGTGACCGGCGCACGGTGCGGGTCCGGCTCAGTCGCTCGGGCTGCACGCCAGTCGTCCCGTTCACGGTGGAGCGTTGGCGCACGGGATGGTTGATTGCCGACATCGACCTCGCGGCGATCGGGAATCCGACCTCGCGGTGCCGGCAGCCTGGATAGGATCGCCTAGTCGGTCAGCTCGAGCAGGATGCCGGCTGTGGCTTTTGGGTGCACGAAGGCAATGCGGTGGCCACCGGCGCCGGCACGCGGCGACTCATCGATAAGGCGGTACCCCGCAGCACGGCACCGCTCCAGTGCCGCGTCGAGATCGGGCACGCGGATGGAGAGATGGTGAATGCCCGGCCCGCGCCTGTCGAGAAAACGGGAAATCGGTCCGTCGGGCTCGTCGGGGGCCAACAGCTCCAGGTCGACGTCGCCGAAGTGGAAGGAAACAATCTCGGCCTTGTCAGCCTTTTCTGGAGGGGAAGGATCCAGACCGAGTACGTCACGATAGAACGCGGTGGCTTCTGCCAGGTCGCGCACCGCGACGCCAATATGGGCGATTCGGGCCAGGGGGTCGTTCACGAAGCCTCCGAGGGGGGCGTTGGCGAGTTCATGTCACGAAATGAAATCGATAGGAGTCGAAGATGTCAGTAGCGCATCCCGTCGTCGTCACCGACGAGGATTTCGGACAGGAGATCGAGCAGCACGATGGGCTCGTCATGGTGGATTTCTGGGCCACGTGGTGTGGACCATGTCAGATCATTGCTCCAGTGGTCGAGCAGCTTGCGCAAGAGTACGAGGGAAAACTCAAGGTCGCCAAGCTCGATGTCGATGCCAATCCGCAGGCACCCACGAAATTCGGCGTGCGTTCCATTCCCAGCGTGCTGTTCTTCAAGAACGGCCAGCATGTCGATACGGTGGTCGGGGCGGTCCCCAAGGCGTATCTTGAGGAGAAGGTCGAGCAGCATTTGGGGTAACCACGTGTCCTCCTGCGTGGCACACAGCGAGAACTCGCCTCCCGGGCGGCGCGGAGTGACCTAACTGCGAGCCGCCCGGGAGGCACGTCGGGCGGGAAAGCGCCACCTTCAGCATGCGTCCTAGCTCAGCACGACTCGTCAATTCAGATATCCGGCTCGCGGAACTGCAGTTCCCCGCGGGACGCGTGCACGTGCACCGGACTCGTCTGGCGTTCATCCACCTGGACAACCTGCTCCATTTCGCGAAGGCAGATCGCGATGGCCAAGTCGACGGCTACGTCATCGGCTACCTGCCGGACGAAGTCGTCTTGCTGCTGCTCAGAAAAGGGCAGTTGGTCAACGCGGTCGCGATTGCCGCGTCCGGGCGCACTGTGCTTCCCATCGCAAGCGCCCTGCAGCACATCCGGCAGGAAGGAGAACGAGGGGAGTTGGCCTATTGCGACGCGCCCCTCGAGCAGATCGCATGGATGTACCAGAGTTGCGCCGCGAATGCCGAGCGCCAGGCCGTAGATCTCGAGCACCCAGAATCCCTCTTCCCGACGTTGCATCGCGAAGGCTTCACGGGTGTCGTCGAGCTCATCTCCGACGGTCTCGTGAATTACGTACGGCTCGAGAAGGGAGAGTTCGTCCAGGGGCTGTTCTGTAACAAGCCGGACGCCACTCCCGTGGGGCCCTTCATGCAAGGGCTGTTTGCCCCGCACGACGATGGGACGCGGCGGGAGATCATCGCCAGCGCCTTCCCATATGCACATGACTTCCCAGATCAGGCGTCGCCGGAGCTGATCCAGACCTACCGCGAGTTGTTTTGGTCGATCGCCGAGCTGGCCGAACGAGAGACGTCCGGCAGCGCGGCGAAGCACGTGCGCAGCATCCGCGACTTGTTAAAGAAGGTGCACACGCCGCTCGAGGTCCTGGGCCAGCCGCTCGACCAGGAGGCAGACGATCTCGTGACGACAGGTGCCGAGCTCACGTACGCCCTGTCCGACTGGACACTACAACTCCTCGAGCAGGTCGAGATCACGGCTCCTGGGGCCGCGCCCGCGATTCTCCGGGACGCCACGCGCGACCACCGGTACGTCCTGCAGCGCGCCGGGTTCTACGAGCGCCTGCCATGGACGTTTGCTTGGTGACGGCAGGGACCCTCTACGTCGTCGCTACGCCGCTCGGCAACCTCGGAGACCTCTCGGATCGTGCCATTCACGTGTTACGTGCCGTCACCGTGGTGGCGGCGGAGGACACGCGTCGTGCTCGGGTGCTGCTGCAGCACGCCGACGCGCGACCACGCGTCCTGAGCTTCCACGCTCACTCCCCACCCGCCCGCATCGCGTCGATCGTCCGTACCCTCGCCGAGGGACAGGACGTTGCGCTCATCGCCGATGCCGGCACCCCGACCGTCAGTGACCCGGGCGCCAACCTGGTGCAGCGTGCGCGAGATGCCGGTGCGGCGGTCGTGGCGGTTCCAGGGCCCTCGGCGGTAGCCGCGGCGCTCAGTGTGTCGGGGCTCTCAGCGGACCGGTTCACGTTCCTGGGGTTCCTCCCGCGCAAGGGCGCCGACAGGAAGCGACTGCTGGAGCAGGCGGCGGGCTCGCCATGGACGACGGTGCTGTTCGAATCGCCGAATCGCCTCGTCAAGTTGCTCGTCGAGCTGGGTGCGGCCTGCGGTGGTGATCGAAAGGCCGTCGTCACGCGTGAGCTCACCAAAGTCCACGAGGAAGCGCGCGCCGGGACCCTCGATTCTCTCGAGGGTTACTACCGAGAGCATGCTCCTCGAGGTGAGGTCACCGTTGTCGTTGCGGGGATCTCGCGCAGTGAGGCGGCGCCGCGCGTCGACGAGGCCGAGGTGAGTGCGCGAGCCAGAGAACTGCTCGACGAGGGCGTCACTCGGCGAGACGCTGCGACTGAGCTGGCGAAGGAGTTCCCGATAGCCCGTCGAGAGGCGTACCGGATCGTGAGCAATTTGTGAGCGGGTTCGCCACACTCTTGGTCGTCTTGCCCTTGACGCTACTGCAGACGTCTCCGGGGCCGGCGATGACCATTGGCCGGCTCCACTACGACGGTGGTGGCGACTGGTACGCCAACCCGTCCAGCCTTCCCAATCTGCTGCAGGCAATCGCCACCCGAACGGCACTGCGGGTTGATGCCCGGGAGCGCGTCGTGCGACTCACCGATCCCGAGTTGTGGGACCTGCCGTTCCTCTACATGACCGGACACGGCAACGTGCGGTTTTCCGCTGAGGAAGTTGTGCTCCTCCGCCGCTACCTCGAACAAGGTGGGTTCTTGCATGGTGACGACAACTACGGGATGGACGAATCGTTTCGGCGCGAGATTGCCCGCGTCTTTCCCGACCGGCCGCTCGTCGAGGTGCCGGTCGACCACCCCGTGTACCGCATACTGTACGACTTCCCTCAGGGTCTGCCGAAGATCCACGAACACGACGGCCTGCCGGCGCAGGGGTTCGGTGTCTTTGTAGACGGGCGGCTCGTGGTGTTCTACTCCTATCAGTCGGATCTCGGTGACGGCTGGGAAGATCCCGATGTGCATGACGATCCGGATCCCTTGCGGGACGCTGCGCTTCGGATGGGCGTGAACCTGTTCGTCTACGCCGTCGTAGCCCAGCGATGAGCCAAACCCGGCGCTGGCTCGAGACTCGGCGGCGCGAGCTGCTCGGGCGCCATCTTGGCGCCGGCGTGGCGTTCACGGTCGGTCTGGTGCTTGGGGCTCTGGGATTGGGGCTGTTGCTTGGTCGGTACGGCGTGTACCGCCACGCGCCGTGGTCGATCCTGGCCGCCTGGACCATCCCCGTTGTGATCATGGGAGCGGGTGCAGTCTGGATGCGGCGTCGGGCACAGCGGTTCAGCCTGTTGGCGCTTGCCAATCTGGTTGAGCGGGCTGGTGGGCGCCGCCGCGGGTCTGTGGCCGGTGCGGCCGTGTGGACGCCCCAAGCCGGCAGCGCGTCACTCGCGGCGCTTGCCGACCGGCAGGTCGCATCGTGGCTGAGCCAGGCGGGGCAGGAATCACTGGCGGCCGAGCGCGGCGCGGCTCGCGGGCGGGTGGCAGTGGGCGCATCCGTGCTGCTTGCCGGCGTTGCGGCATTCGCCGCGGCCGGCCCATTGGGACCCGGTGCCCAGTTCTGGCAGCCGGTCCACGTTCTGGCCATCGCTCGAAGTCCGGTGCAGCTCGACGTGGATCGCACCACGGTGGCTCGAGGGGACAGTGTGTGGGTGCGCGTGACGGTGCCGGGGCGCGCCGCGGCCCGACTCTGGGTGCGCGCACCGGGCGAAGCGTGGCAGCAGCAGCCCCTCGCACTCGATACCGCGGGAATAGCCGCGCTGACCCTGGGGCCGCTCGAGAGTGATCGCTACCTCAAGGCCTCGAGCGGGCGACGGTTCTCGCGGACAGTGCAGGTGACGGTGAGCCTCCCCGCACTCGTCGCCGAGTTGGAGATGCTGGCCTCGCTCCCGGACTATCTGGATCGGGCGGATGAGCGATTGGTTGCCGACGGAGACACCGTCCTCCTCCCGGTGGGCACGATCGTCACTACCAGAGGTCGTCTCACCGTGCCCCTCAGGAATGCTCGCTGGGTGACCCGAGAGCAGACGACTGACTTGGCGGTCGATGGAACCCACTTCACCGGCTCCTTTGTGGTGCGTCGCAGTGGTGAGTGGCGCCTGGCTCTTCACCCCGAGAACGGTGGTGCGCTCCGCGAGGCGGTACCGGCGCTCACGATCGTCGCCGTACGGGACAGCATCCCGACGGTCACGGTTCCCGTGCCGGGGGTCGACACGATCGCGCCGCTGTCGCTCGAGCAACCGCTCTTGGTGGAC
>JAOTWK010000231.1 GCA_029862935.1 Gemmatimonadota bacterium
AAGAGACATTCACCGGCATCTACCACCCTGTCCGGGACAGCATGGGCGGCGGTGATTGTGGAGCCTTCCCAGGCGAGTGTTGGTATGCGATCCGGAGCCCAGACCCCCCACCTCCCACTGTTGAGGCCCCCACCGGACTCAGCGCGACCATCGAAGCGGGGCCCCGGGTAAGACTTGACTGGACCGACAACTCGAGCAGTGAACTTGGCTCCCGCGTGTATCAGGGCTGCATGGGTGCGCCGATGGCCTACGTCGGATCGCGCCCCGCGGACTCGAACGTCGGGATCCTCTGGGGTCTGGTCGATCGCTACGGTCAGTCCTGCTCCTACGCAATCCGGGCATACATTCAGGATGGTGGGTGGGGCATGGTTGAATCCGAATTCTCGAACGTCGCGACAGTTCAGATTCCGGTAGGACCGATCAGCGGTATCCAGCCGCCAGCGGGCGACGTTGGCACTCGAGTGGCCATCATCGGTTCGGGGTTTGCACCGTCACTGGACTCACTGACCATCGACGGCCGGTTGGCGAATCTGTTCTTCGTGAGCGGGAACGATGGGGAGATCCAAGTGCTCATGCCGAATGCCGGCCATAGCGGGAGAGTACGGGTGACCGTCTGGAAGGACAACTCGCTCTACGGCGAGGCAGCTTGGGTGCAGCAGGATGCAGTCGATTACTGTGAACCTCACAACGACACCTGGTCGGGTGCCGCAGCCTCCGAGCCGTGTCACACCGTCTTCCTCCCGACGGACGTTGTGGGCTCGTTCGCCTTTGGAGACGCGCATGACTGGTGGAAGCTAAGCCTCGGTTCCCCGTCTGCCCGACTCCGCTTCAAGCTGGACTGGGACTCGGCATTCTTTGACCTGGACCTGGTTGTCGCACGGCGACGTCTTACGATCACGGGTGATGTTGTGCTTGACCTCTTTTGCGACACTGCCGGTGTTGGGAGTCAAAAGCCCGTCATCTTCGAGTGTGATGTCACAGTGGGAAACCTCGGTCCTGAGATGCTCCTGCACGTGACGGCCGTGGGTGGGAATCCGGTCCTCGTCAGCTACCGCCTGACGGTAACCCAGATCCCGTGACCCGGTCCTGACCATGCTCCAGGGTCCGATGGACGACCACCCCGATCACATCGGCCCGTACCGCCTTCTCCGCGTGCTCGGCGAAGGCGGCATGGGCATCGTCTATGAGGCCGAGCAGCGCGTGACGGTGCGCCGCAAGGTAGCGGTCAAGGTGATGAAGCCGGGGCTGGATACGAAGGAGGTGATCGCGCGGTTTGAGGCGGAGCGGCAGGCGCTGGCGGTGATGGAGCATCCCGGGATCGCGAAGGTGCTCGACGCCGGCGCGACGGAGGGGGGGCGTCCCTACTTCGTGATGGAGCTGGTGCGCGGGCAGCCGCTCAGGGACTACGCGGATGCCCGCAAGCTCTCGATCCGCGAGCGACTCGAGCTGTTCGTCCGGGTGTGCCATGCCGTCCAGCACGCGCACCACAAGGGGGTGATCCACCGGGACCTCAAGCCCTCGAACATTCTCGTCGAAGAGCGCGAAGGGACCGCCACCCCCCGCGTGATCGACTTCGGCATTGCCAAGGCGACGGGCCAGCGGCTGAGCGAGGTCACCCTCGTCACGCAGCTGGGACAGGCGTTGGGCACACCCGCTTACATGAGTCCCGAGCAGGCCGAGGCTTCGGGGCTTGACGTGGACATGCGAACGGACGTCTACAGTCTTGGCGTGACGCTGTACGAGTTGCTGGTGGGCCGGCTCCCCATAGATCCTGCCGAAGTGGGAGCGCAGGGCTTCATGTATCAACTGTTGATGAGAGAATCGGACCCGCCGACGCCGAGCACCAAGTACCGCACCCTCGAGGGGGAATACCGCAGCGCCGTCGCCACCTTCAGGCGCACGGATCCGAGCGGCCTACGCAAGGAGCTCACCGGAGACCTCGACTCGATCGTCATGAAGGCGATGGAGAAGGACCGCGATCGGCGCTACGACGCGGTGAGCGCCCTGGCACAGGACATCCGGCGCCATCTGCGCCACGAGCCGGTATGGGCCAGCTCTCCCAATGTCGCCTACCGGGTGCGCAAGTTCGTCCGGCGGCACCGGGTCGGGGTGATGGCCGGTGCCGCGATGGCCACGGGACTTGTAGGGGGTTCCGTGCTCGCGACGGCTGGCATGATCCGCGCCCGAAATGCAGAGCGGAACGCTGCAGCCGAGGGCGCAGCAGCGCGAGAGATCGCCGACTTCCTGGAGGGTGTGTTTGTGGGCTCGGATCCCTACGCGGCTCCGGGTGAGATCACCGCTAGGGAGATCCTGGACAACGGCGCTGAGAAAATCCGTACCGAACTGGACGGACAACCGGAGACCCAGGCTCGCCTCATGAACGTCATCGGGAACGTGTACGGCAGCCTCGGATTGTACGACGTCGCCGCGTCGATGCTGGAGTCTTCCCTCGCTCTCCGAGAGGACTTGTATGACGGCGATCATCCCGGGGTGGCCGAGAGCGCCAGCGATCTCGCCACACTCTACGTGCAGCAGGGGGAATACGAGAAGGCGGAGCCGCTTTATAAGCGCGGGTTGGCCATCAGGGAGCGGCTACATGGCCCCGATCACCTCGACGTTGCCGAGAGCTTCAACAACATGGCAACCCTCTACCATGAACGGGGGCAATTCTCCGAAGCGGAGCTGTTCCTGCGGAAAGCGCTCGCGATCAGAGAAGACGCTCTCGGGCCGACCGATACCACGGTGGCAAACACGCTAGACAATCTCGCGGTCGTCTCCGGAATCCTGCGTAACAACACCGAGGCGGAAGCGCTGTTTCAGCGGGCGCTCGGCATTCGGGAATCGACGCTGGGACCCGATCACCCCGACGTGGCATCAAGCCTCAGCAACCTCGGTGCGGCGTACTGGAGGCAAGGCGAATTCTCAAAGGCGGAACCGCTCCTTCTGCGGGCGCTCGCCATCTGGGAGAAACGACTCGGGCCGGAGCATCTCGATGTGGCGAACGCTCTCAACAATCTCGCGAGCAACTACCTCGACCAAGGCAGGGCCACAGAGGCCGAACCGCTGCTTCGGCGCGCCCTCGCCATTCGCGAAGCGAAACTTGACCCCGATCACCCCCTGGTAGCCACGAGCCTCAACAATCTGGCGACGCTCTACTACACGTCTGAAAGAGTTGCCGAGGCGGCGCCGCTATTCCAAACGGCGCTCACCATCTGGGAGAAGAAGCTGGAGCCAGACCATCCGAACCTGCAAGCCGCTTTCAGCAATCTCGGGAGAGTGTACTGGAAGCTGGACAAGCTCGGTGAGGCCGAGCCACTCACCCGCCGCGCGCTGGCCATCCTGGAGCAGGATGATCATCCCAAACCCCTCGACTTGGGATGGGAGATGCTCAGTCTGGCTGACATCTACCGAGACCAGGCCAGGTACAGCGATGCGGAATCCCTTTACCGGCGGGCAATAGTCCTTCTCGAAGATAGCTTGCCCGGAGACCCTCTGATCACCGAGGCGCTCACGTCGTACACCACCTCGCTGCGCCGGAGCGGTAATACGCGGGCCGCCGACTCTCTCGATGCCCGGGCCGCGGCGGTCTCTCCTCCCGAGGAGCACCTGCCGGACAGCTTGCCGTAGTCCCCCACTCGACAGCCCCGGCCATATAGCGCGCGATGCCGTCGGGCTGTTGAAAGCCGTGCTAGGCGAGTTGGGCGGTTGGGGATTGTAGGACCGTTTCCGTCTAACCGCCCAACCACCTAGCTAACGATCCTCGATCCAACGATTAGCCGATCCCCGATTGCCCACCGACAAATACTGGTGCCTCGATATCTCAGGACGTATCGTGCGAAATGCGGGAGAGACGATCGTGACACGCGGAATGCGCTCAGCCGCTCCATCGATTGCCTGTGTGGCCATCGGGCTCGTGTCGTGCAGCCCACCTCCATCGGACATCCCGTCTAATGCCGTGGTCCCGTCCCCGCAACAGCTCGCGTACCACCAGATGGAGTTCGTCGGGTTCGTGCACTTCACGGTGAACACGTTCACCGACCGGGAGTGGGGCTTCGGTGACGAGTCCCCCGAGATCTTCAATCCGACCGAGTTGGATGTGGACCAGTGGGCCTCGGTGGCCGCCGAAGTCGGCATGAAGGAGTTGATCCTGACGGCAAAGCACCACGACGGCTTCTGTCTCTGGCCGTCACGCTTCACGGAGCATTCCGTGCGGCGCAGCACTTGGAGAGCCGGGGCGGGTGACGTCGTTGGGGAGCTTGCGGCCGCCGCCCGCCGGCACGGTCTCCAGCTCGGCCTGTACCTGTCCCCGTGGGACCGACACCATGCGGATTACGGGCGTCCCGCCTACCTCGACTACTACCGCAACCAGCTCCGGGAACTGCTTGCCGACTACGGCGAGATCACGGAACTCTGGTTCGACGGTGCAAACGGCGGGAGCGGGTACTACGGTGGTACGAACGAGACGCGTACGATCGATCGTGCGACCTACTATGGTTGGCCTATGACGTGGGCTCTGGTCAAGTCGCTCCAGCCGGATATCCTGCTGTTCTCCGATGCGGGTCCCGACATCCGGTGGATCGGCAACGAGAAGGGGTTTGCCGGCGAAACGAACTGGTCCACAATCGACACGGAAGGCATCGTGGTCGGGGCCGCTGACAGTGATTACCTGAACACCGGCGATTCCGTAGGACGGCAGTGGACGGTCCCGCTGTGCAACACGTCGATCCGTCCGGGATGGTTCTACCATCCCGCCGAGGACGGTCAAGTGAAGACGCCGGTGGAGCTGATCGATCTCTACTACAAGTCCGTCGGACGCAATTGCGTCCTCCTGCTCAACGTCCCGCCGGATCGCCGAGGGCTGTTCCACGAGCGGGACGTCGAGACGCTGCGGGCGTTCCGCCGCATCCTGGACGAGACGTTTGCCGAGGATCTCGCCGCCGGGAAGCCGGTCGTATCCGACCGGCATCGGCAGCGCCACCCGAAGTTCGCGCCCGCCAACATCGTAGATGGCGATGCCGCCTCCTACTGGGCGGCGGACGACGGGACGCGAACCGCACGGCTCGAAATCGATCTCCAAGCGCCGGTCTGGTTTGACAGGATTCTGCTCCAAGAGCCTATCCGCTTTGGCCAGAGGATCTCAGCGTTCGAAATCGAGGCTCGGGTAAGCGGGGAGTGGACCGCCGTGGCGAGCGGGACCACGATAGGCTACAAGCGGTTACTCCGCATTCCCACGGTCGAGGCCGACGCCGTCCGCATAGTCATTCTGCGGTCCAACAACGTGCCGGCGCTGTCGCGCTTCGGGCTGTTCAAAGCCTCGGAGGGCGAGGTGGGTGGTTGGGAATTCTAGGACCGCCTAACCGCCCAACCGCCTCACCGGCCGCTGCAAGAACCCGACTTGCGCAGCGCTGTCCACGGTCCCATAATGGCCGGAAGGAGCGAATCTCGGCACGTGGAGGCCTGTCATGGATCGTGACGACAACGCACAGGACCGAGTGCGGACTGAGCAGCGGGATCGGAAACCGTGGGTCCGACCCGAGCTGCGAGACCTGCCCAAACTCACGGATCTCACGTTACAAACCGGCAGTCCCATCGGCGGCGGCGGCAACACCGGCGGCACCGGCAGCACCGTCTTCTGAGTCCAACCGGCCCGGAGGCTCGCGGCAGTCGTATGGGCCTCGGGTCGGGGAACCTTGCGGACCAATCGCGGCGCGAAGGCGCGAGATCGATTGCCACATGGAGGGACGAGAGATGCGCGGCACACCACGGACCACAGTTTACCCCATCATTTTCCTCACGCTGCTCGGCGCGGCTGCGGCGTGCGTGGACGACATACCGGTGACCTCCCCGGAGGAAGTGACAGAGGAGGAAGTCACTGAACCCGCAGGCAACCGGAGTGTTGTCGCGTCGGTGACCTGTAGTGCAAGCGTGACCAGGGGCGAGCTCTCGTGCGGGGAGGTCCCGGTGGTGG